>NZ_CAJCKK010000030.1:0-57401 GCF_903970865.1 Bacillus sp. ME78 | reverse complement strand
CGATTTGTACCGAGTGCTGTCGATGTTGCATCGGCAATTAATATTGCGGCGTTTAATGCTGGGATTGCCCTTGGTGCTTATTTAGGTGGTATTGTAACGAACTCGTTAGGGTTAATTCATACAGCTTGGGTAGGCGGCATTATGGTAGTAGGTGCTGTTATTTTAACAGCATGGAGTATGACATTAGAAAAAAGAGATCAAGTAAAATAAAAGGAGCGAAAATAAAATGAAAAACTTACAAAGTAAAACAGTATTAAATAATGGTGTAGAAATGCCTTGGTTCGGTTTAGGTGTATTTAAAGTAGAAGAAGGACCAGAACTTGTAGAAGCGATTAAATCAGCAATTAAAGCAGGATACCGCAGCATCGATACAGCTACAATTTACGGAAATGAAACAGCTGTAGGTGAGGGGATTCGGGCCGGTATTGAAGCAACTGGTATTTCAAGAGAAGAATTATTTATCACTTCAAAAGTATGGAACGCAGATCAAGGATATGAAGAAACAATTGCTGCATACGAAGAGAGTTTAAAAAAATTAAAACTAGATTATTTAGATTTATATCTTGTTCACTGGCCTGTAGAAGGGAAATATAAAGATACGTGGAGAGCGTTAGAAACACTTTATAAAGAAAAGCGTGTACGTGCAATTGGCGTAAGTAACTTCCAAATTCATCACTTACAAGATGTAATAAAAGATGCGGAAATTAAGCCAATGATCAACCAAGTGGAATACCATCCTCGTTTAACACAAAAAGAATTACAAGCTTTCTGTAAAGAACAAGGTATTCAAATGGAAGCATGGTCACCACTTATGCAAGGTCAATTATTAGATAACGAAACATTACAAGAAATTGCTGAGAAACATGGTAAAACAACAGCACAAGTCATTTTACGTTGGGATCTTCAAAATGAAGTGATCACAATTCCAAAATCAACGAAAGAGCACCGTATTATTGCAAATGCCGATGTATTTAACTTTGAATTAACGAAAGAAGATATGGAAAAAATCGATGCATTAAATCAAAATCACCGCGTTGGTCCAGATCCTGATAACTTTGATTTCTAATAGAAATGAGTAAAAAGAGTGCAAAAATTGCACTCTTTTTTTATTTTCTATTCAATAAAATGTTTCTGTTTATATTATGACTTTTAAATTACTTTAGGCGAGCTAAAGAACTTATTAACAGTATTAAAGTTTGACATAAAATAATGCATTCTATATTATATATGCTATAGCATATAAATTGCGATTTATTTGAAGGTGGCATATGGACTTATATGAGTTAACAGGACATCTTGTTCATCATACTGATGTGAAGTTAACAAATTATATAATGTAAGTTTTTAATCACATATTGCTTATAAAATTTATCCTTTATATGCTGTAGCATATAAGTGTTATCTCATAACTTGTAACGGTAAAAATTTAAATAATACAGTAGATATATTATGAAACGAGGAGATTTTAGTTATGGAAAAATTCATATTAGCGTTTGATAGAGAACTTGTAATCGCAGAAAAAAAAGACTCAACATGGAGCGTCCAATCGCAGTTTGTAGGTGCGAATCCAGTTGCTTTAGCTTTAGATCCATACGACCAAGAAAGAATGTATTGTGGTACTTTTGATAGGGGATTATGGAGAAGTAAAGATGGAGGAAGTTCATGGGAAGCAATTGGTACGTTGCCTTCATTTGGTGAAGTGTTCCCAGCTAATGATATTCATATGAGAGCTATTACAGCAGTTTCTGTATCTCCAGCGAAGGGGGATGACGGTAACGGGATTGTATATGTAGGAACTGAACCGAGTGCAATGTTCGTATCCAAAAATGGAGGAGACAGTTTTGAGCTGCTAACAGATTATCGACAAATGCCATCATATTCATCATGGTTCTTTCCTCAAAGAACATATACACACCATGTAAAACATATTGAAATTGATGCTAATAATCCAGAAACTATTTATACGACTATTGAGGTTGGTGGATTAATTAAAAGTGTAGATGGAGGTAAGACATGGACTGAGGAAAAAGAGGGGAACTATCCTCAAGATATTCACATTCTTAAATCACATCGCAATGCCCCAAATCGTTTATACGGGGTGTTAGGTGATTCATTCTTGAAAGAACCAGGTCAAGAGTATGCGGAGAGTAATGATGGAGGTAAGACTTGGAACTATATGTGTAGCGGGCTAAAGCATCATTACGCATATCAAATGGCAGTTAACCCAAATGATCCAGAAAATATTATTATCGCGACATCTTCAAATCCACGCGTAGCGCATGATTACAATAATGGAAATTGTGAATCATTTATTTATAAGAAAGAAAAAAATCAGTCTTGGGCAGAAATGAATGCAGGTTTACCAACTCCTAAAGGGACAATCATACCAGTATTAAAGGCAACAAGTGATGGAACGTTTTATCTGTTTAGCAATAAAGGAGTGTATCAGTCAGTAGACGGTGGTTCAAATTGGACATCATTAGAGATTCCTTGGGAGAATAGATTTATGGAACAACATCCATATGAGATGTTAATTATTAAATAAGTGACGGGTATATTTTTTACTACTATTCATTGGTAATGTTTAGTTGAATGTAAATTAAAAATGTAAAAAGCCAGGTAATGTGTTATTCATGCTACCTGGCTTTTTTGACCATCAATTTAAGGTTATTTTCATATTTGTGTAAATATGAAACAAGCAGGATACATGAATAGAGAATGGGTAAAATAATACCGAATGATCACTAGATTGTATCAATGATGCTATAAGAGTTTTTTTAGGTAAACTGAAGCAAGAAGCAGTGGTTTAGATTCAGAATGACTAGCAATTGGTGTTATGGTGTTCGATGGTTCAAAAATGAACTCATTTCAACTCATATTCTCTTCGCAATGTATCATTTTGAAGAATATTAAAACTTAGGAGGAAATGAATTATGACAAAAGATTTCTATACTGCACTGAAAGAAAGACGTACTTACTATGGAATTAACAAAGAGGTACAAGTATCGGATGAAAAAATTAAAGAAATTGTGGAGTTTGCTGTGAAATATACTCCATCAGCTTTCAATTCTCAAACTGCGCGATTAGTTGTATTATTTGGTGAAGCTCATGATAAATTATGGGATATTACAACTGAAACATTAAGAAAAGTAGTTGGAGATGGAGATTTCTCAGGCACGCAACAAAAAATGGATTCTTTTAAAGCTGGTTATGGAACAGTACTATTCTTTGAAGATGAGGCTATCGTTAAATCGCTTCAAGAAAAATTTGCTGCATATGCTGAAAACTTCCCAATTTGGTCACACCAAGCATCAGGTATGCACCAATTAGTCGTGTGGACAGGTTTAGAAGCAGAGGGATTAGGGGTATCTTTACAACATTATAATCCATTAATTGATGATGAAGTAAAAACAGAATGGAATGTTCCTGCTAATTGGAAACTGATTGCGCAAATGCCATTTGGTAATCCAACGGCTGCACCAGGAGAAAAAGAATTCCAACCACTTGAAGAGCGTGTGAAATTTCATAAGTAACATTCAAATGTAATAAAGTGAAGCTTTAATTAGTAGTGGTCTTACTGTTCGCAAATAGCGGAGGAAGCTAACTGTATTGTGAAAAAAAACTGTTTCGTCAAAAAAGTTTATTCGTTCTGTTAAAAACACTATTTTAATCTTTAAAGGAACAAGGTGATCGTTTTGATCACCTTGTTTCATTTCTTAAATTTTATTTTATTCATTCAAAAACGCTAGCTTTTCATAAATGTTTGAAAAACTAGCGTTTTAATTATAGATATTTGTAATTTGATTACTTAAAACTATATACGAAAAAGCTTTTATGCTATTCCTCAAGTTTTACCCATTCCTGTGACCACTCTTCTATTCCACGAATAATGGATTCTAAAGCAAATCCTTTTTGAGTTAAAGAATATTCTATACGAACTGGTGTCTCAGGAAAGACTTTACGTTCGACAATTCCTTCTAGTTCTAATTCTTTCAACCTTTCTGAAAGTAATCTTCCGCTAACAGGAAGAGAAGATTCAAGCGTACAAAAGCGCTGAGATCCAGAAAAAAGTTGGTAAATAATTAGTGCTGTCCATCGTTGACTAAAAAATTTCATTCCTTTTTCAAAGCGAGGGCATAATGTAGAATCCTTCATTTTCCTTCACCTCCTAAAATAAATTATATAACATCTTACTATTAGTAACAAATATTTTTATAATTAATTACTTGACGTAAATTAGTTACGAATGTATACTCACTTACATAAAGTAACTAAGTTGTTTTATGTAATTGGAATTCTTTTCTTTAAATAGCCAAGGTTGTAATGATACATATTGCATATAAGCTGAGAGAAAAAAGAATATCATCTGTAAAAACACTTACGCTGTGTAAGTTAAACAATAAAAAATATAACAATGGAAGAGAATTTTTTAGAGATTCTCTATACTAGGAGGTACCTAATGGTTACAACAGATACAATTCATATGTTAGAAGATAAAATTCAATTTATACATCAAGATGGAAAGGATATTTATTTAGTAGGTCCTATCAAATTGCCAATTAATTTATATGGGGAGACTAAAGTTTTCCAATGGTATTCTTGGTTGCAATGTAGTGAGGTTACAAATAGTGTAGAAGGAATTATTGAAAAGCTTTCATCTATTAATTTAGCTGATATGCAGCAATCTAGTGTGCTTGTGTATGGTGATTTTGAGAATTCTGAAGATGCCCTAATTCGTATGCATAGTATTTGTCACACGGGTGATATCTTTGGTAGTAAACGTTGTGATTGTGGATTTCAATTAAAGCAGTCTTTACAAATGATTACAGAACATGGTTCAGGTGCTTTATTTTACTTAGCGAATCATGAAGGAAGAGGAATTGGTTTGTTTAGTAAAGCTATGACGTACCTCTTGCAAGAAAATGGGTTAGATACAGTAGAAGCTAATCTGAACCTAGGTTTTGAAGATGATGTTCGAAACTATGATGATACAATTGAAGTATTAAAAGCGCTACGCTCAAAACCTGTAAAACTTATTACAAATAATCCAAAAAAATTAGAAGCGTTACAAAAAGCTGGATTAAATGTTACGAGTCGTGAACCGTTATGGGGTGATGTCTCAGAGTTTAATGAGAAATATTTGCAAACGAAGATTCAGCGTTCTGGACATTTTGAAGGGGGACACTTACATGCTTGAGCATGAATTGTATATGAAGCTAGCACTAGAAAATGCCAAGGCTATGAAGGGACAAACGACTCCAAATCCATTGGTTGGATCTGTAATTGTAAATGATAATCGAATTGTAGGGGTCGGAGCACATATGAAGGCTGGAGAACCACATGCCGAAATACATGCGATACGTATGGCTGGAGAACAGGCACGTGGTGCTACAATCTATGTAACTCTTGAACCTTGTTCTCATTATGGTAGAACAGGGCCTTGTGCTGAAGCAATTGTACAAGCAGGAATTAAGAAGGTAGTAGTTGCTACACTTGATCCAAACCCGCTTGTTTCTGGACGTGGAATTAAAATTCTACAAGATGCAGGTATTGAAGTACTTGTAGGAGTGTGTGAAGAAGAATCTAAAAAAATGAATGAAGTCTTTAATAAATATATTTTGACAAAGCGTCCATTTGTAACGATTAAATCGGGAGTTACATTAGACGGGAAAATCGCTACGTCTTCATCGGATAGTAAGTGGATTACATCTACAGAAGCAAGACAAGAAGTACACCAAATACGAAACGAAAATGCGGCTATTTTAGTAGGAGCGAATACTGTTCAAAAGGATAATCCATCATTGACAACGCGTATTCCAAATGGACGAAATCCAATTCGAATAATATTGGACTCGACATTACGCATACCGATGGAAGCTAACGTTGTTACAGATGGAGAAGCTCCTACCTGGATATTTACAACAAGTAATCATGCAGCGAAAAAAAAGAAAGCATTAGAAAATGCAGGAGTTAAAGTATTTGTTACTAGCGGAGAAAAGCATATAAACTTACATGAAATGCTTGATGTTTTAGGGCAAAAAGGAGTCTCCTCCCTACTTATTGAAGGTGGTGGAGAGGTAAATGCTTCGTTTATTGAAAATGGATTGATGGATAAACTTATTTTATATTTTGCACCTAAAATCATTGGTGGCAGATTGGCGCCTAGCTTTGTAGAGGGGACTGGTATTACTAAAATGCAAGATGCGATTGAGTTTAAGGATATATCATTTACCCAGGTTGGAAAAGATTATAGATTTATTGGCTATCCAGAATATCGGAAAATATAAGGAGAATAAAAACTACTTATATTTTTCGATAGATGGATGGCAGAATGGAGCGATGAAGAGTGAAGTTTGGATTTGATATCGATGATACGTTAATTGATTTAAGGCAGCATGCTTTTCATTTATATAATAAAAAATTAAACAAAAAAGTAGGATTGGATATATTTCATTCTTTAAAAACAATTGAAATTCATGAAGCATTTGGCATGAATTCGGAGGAAGGCAGTCATATGTGGAATAGTTTGCTGGATGAGATTTATTATACTTCTTGTTCACCGTTTCCATATGCAGTAGAGACATTACAAGAATTAGAAAGACAGGGACATGAAATATACTATATAACAGCTCGGCCTAAAGAGCATGGAGAGCAAACAAAAAAATGGTTAATAGAAAAAGGTTTTCCGGTACATGAAGATCGCTTTTTCTATGGAATGAGGGATGAAGAAAAAATACACTTCATACAAGAAATAAAATTAAACTATTTCTTTGATGATAAGCCGGCAGTCTTAGAAACGTTAATAGGAAAACCGATAAATGTGTATGCAAAAACTACTTCTTACAATCAACATCTCAATATCCCGCGGATTACAAGTTGGACGGAGTTAGGAGATATTATAAAGAAAGAAATGTGAGGATTTAACTGGCAAATCAAATAGAGCTAAGAGTATATTGAGTGTTACAATTTTAGAGGAAAGACATAGGTGTTATGTCTTTCCTTATTTTTTAATACTATCGTTTTTATTAGTGCGATGTGCTAGGAGTACTTCTAATAGAGAGGAAATAGAAAAATGAGCAATAAGAAAAATATTTTTAAGCTAGTCTTGTATAGCAGTGTAATTTATATATCAATGATGGGTTCCCCTGGTGCCACAATATTTTTGGATATTTTGGATGAGAAGTTTAAGAATTAATAGGGTGTGTTCATAATCATGAATTTTTGGAAAACCAAAATTACAATGTTAGGTTATTTTGAATCAGTAGTGGATGATATGCAAAATTGCATATCACAAAATAAACATCGTAATTTTTGGATTCTTGGTATAAAATACATTACTTAAACTATATATTAGAATGGAGAAAGTGAATTGGAATTATTAAGAAACAGTAAGGTTGGTACAAAACTAAACATATTAATAACTATATCAAGTATTGCATGTATAGTATTATCCCTAATAGGGTTTTGGGGATTAGAAAGAGGGAAAAGTACTTCCTCTAATATGTATGAGGATAATTTACTACCAATTGAGTGGATTGGTATTGTAGAATCTAATTTTTATCATGTTAATATGAACTTTATGGAAATTATGGTATCAAAAGATGAAAAAAGAATGAATGAATTAATAAGAGAAATGGACGGAATTCGTCAGGAAAATGATCATCTTTTAAAGCAGTTTGAGGCTAAAGTTATTTCTACTAAAGAAAAAGAATTATATAACACGTTTTATGAAACATTTAATGAATTAAGAACTCAAATGAAGAAAGCGCAAGAATTAGGGAAATCTAATAATGAGGAAGCATATGCATATTACCTAAAAGAGATTGAACCTAATATGCAAAAATCAATAAAATCAATTCGGGAATTGATTTTATATAATAGTAATAATGCAGAGCTTTTACAGAAGGAAAATAATAATAGTGCTCAAAATACAATGATAATGTTTATTAGTATTTCGCTTTTAGCAATTTTAATAATTATATTAATTGGATATATTATTAAATTAACTATCCGAAAACCACTTGTGTTACTACAAAATGATATGGAAAAAGTAGCAGCTGGAGATTTAACAACACGTACTCCTTATAAAGCAAATAATGAATTAGGGCATATTGTTCAGTCTTTTAATAGTATGTTAGATAACCTTCAACAATTAATTGCGAATGTTAAGATGACAACACAAGAGGTTATTTCTACTACGGAGGGCGTATTACAAGATACAAATCGAGCGTCTAGTATTTCAAATGAGGTTGTACAGACTGTTTTAGAAGTAAAAACAAAAATAGAAGGACAGGTAACTAGTATTCAGGAGAGCTCATCCTCAATGGAAGAAATTACAACAGGGGTGCAAACTGTAGCTGAATCTTCAGCAGTAGTCGCTGAGGTAGCAGTAACGACTACAGAACGAATAAATATCGGTAGTGAAGTGATAAATCACTCTATTCTTCAAATGAATAGTGTGCATGATGTTGTCGAGGAAACATCAAAAGTAATAAATAAACTTGTTACACGTACACAACAGATTGATACAGCTCTCGCTGCAATTACTAATATTGCCGAACAAACGAATCTTCTTGCCTTAAATGCCGCTATTGAAGCGGCACGTGCTGGAGAGAATGGGAAAGGATTTGCAGTGGTTGCCGCAGAAGTTCGAGACTTGGCTGAGCAATCTAAAGAATCTGCAAAAGAAGTTAATCATTTAATAAAATCCATTCAAAAAGATACCCAAGATACAGTTAATGTCATGCAAAAAGGACAACAAAAGGCAGTAGAAGGAAAAGAAGCTGCTTACAAAGCGAATCAAACCTTCTTGTCTATTATGAGAGATATTGATAAGATTACAAGTCAAATTCAAGAAGTATCCGCAGCGACAGAAGAGATGTCTGCTGGTACAGAAGAAGTAAATGCTTCTCTTTCGCTAGTTTCTGAAACTGCAACGGATGTGAAAAAGGAGACGCTTCAAACAGTAAATTCAATTCAATCACAGGCCGTATCAATTGAACAAATATCAATCCAATCCAACAAAATGAAAGAAAAGGTGGAAGAATTAACGGAACTGGTTTCAAAATTTAATATTACAGAACAAAAAGGATGAGTAAATCATAAAAGTTTACGTATGGCTATCAGCCTAAAAATAATTGATTTTTCGCGATTAAAAAGATTTTAGTAATTAATTCAATCACAAGTTTAATAACATGTATAAAAAAACATGAAGACTTAAGAGTCTTCGTGTTTTTTTTGAATAATGTCTGAAAAAATATTGATAATTATAGGATACTTTGGGAATTGTCATTAAGTATTCGTATATGCAAAATTACATATATTTAATGATTGATAATCACGAGTTAATGTAACTATAATAATTACACTGATAAGTAACTTACTGACGACAGTTATAAGTGAAGAAGGAGGGTTTTATTGTATTTTGTATATAAAAAATAGAAAAGGAGATATGCAAATGAAAAGATTACTTGTTATAGGCATCATGTATACAATGTTTTTCCTCATAGGAAATATACATTTACATGCTGATGAACGAACAAATGTAAAAGAAATTACTAGTTTAGAAGAGCCTACTTGGATATTTCAGGCGGGCATAAGTAAGGGTAAATATCACGATCGACAAGATTTAGGATTTATTTTGCAGAGAAATACACCATTAAAGGTAAGACAAACGAATCCTAATTTTAAAGACAAATTAACATTACGTTTATTGTCTAATGACTCTAAAAATGAAAAATCCATACAAGTAGGAAATGAATGGATTACCATTCAAGGTGATACGCCTTTAGTTCCTTTCATAGATACTCCGTATGGTGAAGAGCACGCTGTACTTGAGTACCAAGTAGGGAATGAAAGTGCTACTAAACCTCTTCCCATTTATAAACAACAAGGAAGTGTATCTCAATTTTTTAGTACATGGGATCAATTTGATGGAGAGTATGCGTTACTTCAAGGGGAGAGTTTTCAATTATTTATACCTAAAAAAGATAAAGAAATAGTAAGGTCTTTAAAAGATTTTCAATCATTGGATGAGTTAATTGCGTATTATGAAGATATTTTTGCGATGTATGATTCAATTATTGGTTTAGATGGTTCAGCGGTTGAAAATAAAAAAAGTCAAAATCGTTATTTTTTAAAAGCAGATATATCTGGTGCTGGCGGTGCCTATTATGGCACAAATTGGACAGCGAATAGTTCAGATAGTACAAAAATGTGGTTAGATAAACTGAGTTGGGGAACTTTACATGAAATCGCTCACGGATACCAAGCTGGTTTTGATAATCAAGGAATATTTACAGGAGAAGTTTCTAATAATCTATTCGGTGTTCAATATCAATATAGCAAATATGGAAAAAAAGCAGATCAAGTTGGTTGGTTGTTTAATTTCGGGAAAAAGGAACAGGTAGAACGGAATTTATA
The DNA here is from genome assembly GCF_903970865.1 of Bacillus sp. ME78. Lineage (NCBI taxonomy): Bacteria > Bacillati > Bacillota > Bacilli > Caryophanales > Bacillaceae > Bacillus > Bacillus sp. ME78. The sequence goes on along the minus strand of NZ_CAJCKK010000030.1, from coordinate 46,979 downwards.
TAATGCTTTAATGAAAGAAAATAAAACTTATGATGATTTAGATTTACGACAAAAACTTATTCTTTTAACGATGGCGAAACAAAAAGCTGGCGATGAAGCTTTTGCAAAAATGTATCAAGGTTATCGAAAACTAGCTAGCAATGCTGCTTTCAAAAAAGGTGACCATTCTTTACCAGATTTAATGAATCAGTATTATAGTGAGAATGGACAAGTTGATTTTACACCTGTTTTTGAAAGATGGGGCTTTAAGCTTAATCATAAACAAATAGAGATGAATAGGGCGAAAGGTTTTCCGGCTGTTACTTCTTTAGCTTTTATAGTGCCTGAATCACAATTAGCGAAAGCAAGAGCTATAGTTGATCCGGATATTCCGATAAACTCCAATTTCGAAATAGTTACGAATCAGCAAATTGCTCCACTTGGACTAAAAGGGAATTTGCATATCCATTTAAATACAAATGAAATAGATACATTGAAAGGAGGAAAAATTAAATTAAAAGAAGGGAATACAGTTGTTCAAGAGAAAACAATTGAAACAACAGATATCAATGTACAAGACGTACCAAATGGAGTTTATACAGTTGAAATTTCAGGTGGGAAAACGGATAGTATGTACCATTTTAGTTCGTATTATGCCTATGTAAAAGAAAAAGATAATAGTCTAACGATTGATGTTAACGAAATGAAAGTGAGTAAGTTGGTAAATCAAACAATTCAATTCCTAGGATTAGGAGATGACCAGTTTGCCGAATTAAATACAGACTTAGAGCAAAAGCAAGCTGTTTTTACGGTTACTACTAAAACTCCTCATAGCTATTATACAGATGAAAAATACGCATCAATAGAGGTGTTTAATGATAAGGGAGAAAAAATTTATACGAAGGAAATGGAAGGAACAAATGTAACGATAGTAAACGATAGCATTTCACTAAAAGAAGGATATAAAATTAAAATCTATCATGATGAAATAAAAAAACGATTAACTAGTACAGCTACTATTATTAATCCTATGAATAAAACGAATGAATTTATAATGACAAAATGGGGATTGAAAAATACTTATTTGAAAAATAATCCAGAAGGAAATCTTATGCAAAGAATTGATGAAGAAATGGAAGAAATTATAGGTAATCCAGTTTTAAAAGAGATACCAATGCAAAAATTAGAAATGAAAAAGAATGTGTGGATGGCGATAAATATGTTATCAGAACCACAAAAAATAACGTATATAAATAAATATAAAGATAGCTTATATAATGAGTAATTTTTGAGAAATGAAATGAATCTAAAAGTAACGACGCAATCTATCTATATTATGAGGAATCACAATTCATAGTAGATAAACATAGATAGCTTGAAATATCTATGTTTCCAATTTTGAAAAAACATTCGTTTAACTTAATAATAAGATTATAAAGGAGTAAGAATATGAATAATTTCGTAAAGGTAGGTTTAACTACAGGAGTCGTGTTATCGGCGATTATACCCTATGGAGGAGTGCATGCGGAAACAGAAGATTTAAAAGTGGAAATAAAGGAAGATACGTTCCGAACAGGTAATTTAACAGCACCTTCTCAAAATTCGGCAGAAAATGTAGCAAAGGATGCACTAAAAGGAAAAACAGAACAAGCATTATCATCAAAGCAAGTTAATACGGAATCCAAAGTTAATTATAATGTTACGCAAAGTCGTAAATCTTATGATGGTACTACATTGGTACGTCTTCAACAAACGTATGAAGGACGTGATGTATACGGATATCAACTAACAGCACATATTAATGATGATGGTGTACTTACGAGCGTTTCGGGGGATAGTGCCCAAGATCTACAACAACAGGAAGATTTGAAACAACCTATTACTTTATCAGAAGAGGATGCAAAGAAACAGCTTTTCAACATCTATGGAAATGATCTCACATTTATTGAAGAACCAGAAATTAAACAAGTGGTATATGTAGATGAAAATACAAATAAAGCTACAAACGCATATCAAATTACTTTTAGTGCATCTACACCTGAATATGTATCTGGTACAGTATTAATTGATGCTTTTGGTGGTAATCTATTAAAAGAACTCGTTCAAAAATTGGGTATACAAGTAGATAGTAGTATTGTCCAATCTGCGACAGCAAATAAATCACAAGATCCTTCAAAATTAACAGGTACAGGAAAAGATGACTTAGGCATTAATCGTACGTTTGGAATTACACAGCGAAGTGATGGAACGTACATGCTTGCAGATTATTCTCGTGGTAAGGGAATTGAAACATATACTGCTAATTATAAAGATTATAATAATTATAGAAGAAATGTATGGGGGTATCTCGATGATTTAGTAACAAGTAATTCTACAAATTTTACAGATCCTAAAGCAGTTAGTGCCCATTATTTAGCAACAAAAGTATATGATTTTTATCAAGAAAAATATGGCCGTAACAGCTTTGATAATAATGGGCAAAAAGTAATTTCTGTCGTTCATGGTTGGAACACAAATGGTACGAATAAAGGAAATCCTAAGCAGTGGTTCAATGCATTTAGTAATGGAGCTATGCTAGTATACGGAGATCCAATTGTTAGAGCATTTGATGTGGCAGGACATGAATTTACACACGCGGTTACAAGAAATGAGTCTGGACTTGAGTATGCAGGAGAAGCTGGTGCAATTAATGAGGCTCTATCTGATATTTTAGGAGTAGCAGTTGAAAAGTATGCCAATAACGGAAAGTTCAATTGGACAATGGGAGAACAATCAGGTCGTATTTTTAGAGATATGAAAAACCCATCATCTATCTCTTCTAGATATCCGGAGGACTATAGACATTATAATAACTTACCTATTGATGCTGACCACGATCATGGTGGTGTACACACGAACTCTAGCATTATTAATAAAGTAGCTTACTTGATTGCTAGTGGTGGAAACCATAATGGAGTAAACGTACATGGCATTGGAGAAGATAAAATGTTTGATATTTTCTATTATGCAAATACGGATGAATTAAATATGACTTCTGACTTTAAAGAATTAAAAGAAGCTTGTATTCGTGTAGCAACGAACTTATATGGTAAAGACTCATTAGAAGTACAAGCTGTCCAACAAGCCTTTAAAGCAGCTTATATTTAATATTATTTTGATGAATTATAAACCCTTTTATTTTAATATAGTGATTAATTTGTGTGTATAGGCAAAAACCTTGTAGAATTTTTCTGCAAGGTTTTTTTAGAATTTTATTTTACAAATGTGTTATATGGTTTTTAGTTAATTAGAATAAAAATAATCTTATAACTGTATGTAAGAATGTGTGATTTTACAACCTTTTCTATGATAGAAAAGGATACTACGTTAGTAAATGTAAAGGGTTAGAAATTATGGTTTATGGGTTACTTTTTTGTTCCTATGGAACTTTAAAGTGCGTAATTTTCTTTATCGTTAATATATATCATAATGGTATTTATTAGTTGGTTTTAGCGTTACTTTGTTGTTGATGTGATTTTTTAACATTACAATGATTAAAATCAGAATTATCGAGTAGATCTAAATGATGATAATTTCGATTTTTAATTCAGTACAGAGTCCAATAGCTACATAATTTTCGTTTATCCCGCTATTTGCCGGGCAGTAAGACCCCCACTGATTAAAGTTTCACTTTATACTCTTTCGAAAAAAGGGTGGATCTGCTTATTTTCTGTTAAAGATAAGAGAAGTGAACCACAATATAAACGTAATTATTTATTCCAACGTAAGTCAATCATTTAGCACATGAATTTGGAGGGATCTATATGCATATGCAATTAAAAGGAAAAACAGCACTGGTTACTGGATCTACGGCAGGGATTGGAAAAGCAATTGCCACTTCATTAGTAGCGGAAGGAGCTACTGTACTTATTAATGGACGCCGTGAAGAAAATGTTAATCAAACGATAAACGAAATTCAAGCGCAGTATCCGGATGCTATCCTTCAACCCGTAGTAGCTGATTTAGGAACAGAAAAAGGGTGCCAAAATGTGATTGAAAAGTACCCTGAAGTAGACATTCTTATTAATAACTTAGGAATTTTTGAACCTGTAGAATATTTTGATATTCCTGATGAAGATTGGTTTAAATTGTTTGAAGTCAATATTATGAGTGGTGTTCGACTTACTCGCTCGTATTTAAAACAAATGATTGAAAGAAAAGAAGGAAGAGTCATCTTTATTGCTAGCGAAGCAGCTATTATGCCATCTCAAGAAATGGCTCACTATAGTGCGACTAAAACGATGCAACTCTCACTTTCTCGCAGTTTAGCTGAGCTGACGACAGGAACGAATGTGACTGTTAATACTATAATGCCTGGTTCGACTTTAACGGAAGGAGTGGAGACTATGTTAAATAGTCTTTATCCTAATGAGCAATTGACAATAGAAGAAGCTGAGAAGCGATTTATGAAAGAGAATCGACCAACCTCTATTATTCAAAGACTTATTCGACCAGAAGAAATTGCCAATCTTGTCACTTTCTTAAGCAGCCCACTTTCTTCAGCAATTAATGGTTCCGCGTTGCGAATAGACGGGGGATTAGTACGTAGTGTGTTTTAAAAAATTAAAAACAACATAATATTCTGTTGAAGGTAAAGATGGTAAGGCAAATGAGTTGTATTTTATCTATTAATGGAAATATACAAAAAGTAAATTGCGACATGCAAACAGCCGAATTTTCTACTATAAGAAAAATTCGGCTGTTATTTTTTACTTGTTGTAAAGGATGGAAAGCTTTTAAGGTTGTGGCACGCCTCTTAAGACAAAGATAAGGCGAAGCAATCCCGCTGTTATTTGTATTATTTAGTGAAAGTTACCAAACGTTTTTCAACACTATTTTCCCAATTGCTTTATTTGACTCCAAATATTCATGTGCTTGTGCAACTTCATCAAACGTAAAAGGTTTAGAATCTAGCAATGGTCGAAGGTGTCCTTCTTCTACTATTTGCGTTAGTTTAGTTAAAATTTCCCCGCAAGCGTCACGTTTATCTGTATGTAATATTTTTAACGCCATAAAAGTAACGTGCAGAGAGAGTCCTTTTGCGTGTAAAGGAGAGAGGTCATGGGTTGAACGAGCAGCGATTGTTACGACGGTTCCATTGACCGCAGCAGCTTCAAAAGAATGATCAAGATTCTTGCCGCCTACTGTATCAAATATAACTTCAAATCCGTTTCTGTTCGTATGTTTTTGTACATATTCTTGAACAGATTCTTCTTTATAATTAATAGCTATGTCGGCTCCTAGACGATGGGCTATGTCTATTTTGCTTTGCTGAGAAGCGGTTGTAAAAACTTTAGCGCCTGCCCATTTAGCTAGTTGAATGGCTACGTGTCCTACGCCACCAGTAGCTCCATGAATGAGGACATTTTGACCAGGTTTAATATTTGCACGATCAAATAAAGATTCCCAAGCTGTAATTGCCACTAATGGTAGAGCAGCTGCTTCTTCCATTGTTAAATTTTTAGGTTTGTGAGCAATTAATCGCGCATCAGCAAGCATAAATTCTGCAAGTGCACCTCCAGTTTCTTTAAAACCTCCGGCACATCCGTATACTTCATCCCCTGATTTGAATTTCGAAACACCTTCTCCTACTTCAATAACAATACCAGCTACATCGCCGTGTAATATAGCTGGAAACTCAGGAGCGACTGCTGAAACGGCACCACTACGCATTTTTGTATCGATTGGATTTACACTTGTTGCTTTTACATCGATTAGAACATGACCTGGTAAAAGTTTTGGTTTTGAAACTTCTTCTAATTGAAATACAGATGAACCCCCAAAAGAATGAATAATTTGTGCTTTCATAGTTTATACCTCCTGTTTGTGGTTATAGCATAGCAAAGTACGAAAAATAAGTATAATATTTTGAATTTGGTTAGTGAGAATTTTATATAAAGAAGAGGAAAGTGCATGAAATGAAATAATGTAACGTACTTCTAAAAACTACTGTAAAGCTTTTTGAAGAAAGGATAGATGTTATTTTTGCAGCATGATTTATTATTACTCACTTAGTATAGGTACTTTAAAGTGCCTACATCACTTTAAAGTACGTACTGTTATTCATGTTATGGCCGATTTATAATAACACTCGTAGCACAAAGAAAGTTATAACGATTACAATCGGCAACAATGTGGTGTTGCAGTGTTGCTTATGAATTTTGAGAAGAAATATGAAAAGTATAGATTGATATGAATGAGGGAAAGTGAGTGAAACACATGGAAAAGTTTGCGAACCATTTTGGATATAATCGTATGTTTGCGAAAGATCAACTTACGTTAGGAGTTCACATTCCGATTGAAAATTATCAGTTTCATGCTCCAACGATGGAAAAACAAGTAGAGTTAGTACAAAAAGCGGAACAATACGGTTTTACAGGTGTATGGCTTCGCGATGTATTGCTGCAAGACCCTGATTTTGGTGATCCTGCAACAGGTCAAATTTACGATATGATGATTTATTTGACGTATTTAGCAAGCAAAACAGAGAAAATCGCATTTGGAACGTCGGCAACTGTATTGTCACTTCGTCATCCATTGCGTGTAGCAAAAGAAATTGCTACATTGGATCAACTATTTCCAGAAAGAATTATGCTTGGCGTTTCATCCGGTGACAGACGTGCTGATTTCAAGGCGTTAGGTGTTAGTCATGAAACAAGAGGTGAAAAGTTTAGAGAAGCGTTTGCTTACTTGGAAGAAATTTTGTATAAAAACTTCCCGTCTATCCAGTCGACACTAGGAGAAGTTCATGGTGCGAATTTAGTTCCAAAACCGTCTAAACGTGTTCCAACCTTTATTACAGGTTTTAGTCAACAAAATATGGAATGGTTTGCTGAACATGGAGATGGATGGATGTATTATCCACGTAGTCCGGTGCATCAGGCGGGAGCAATTGGACAATGGAGAGAACTAGTAGAGGATTATCATCCAGCTGTATTCAAACCATTTATCCAACCGATGCATTTAGATTTATCTGAAGATCCAAATGAACGTCCTACACCGATACGTTTAGGTTACCGTACAGGGCGTAAGGCACTAATTGAATTACTTGATATATATAAAAGTATTGGTGTGAATCATTTATTCCTTGCTCTATTTGATGGTCAACGTCCAGCTGACGAAGTATTGGATGAGCTAGGAGAAGAAGTACTACCGCATTTCCCAGCATTGTAAAGGAGTGTAAAGAATGAAAGCAATAGGACTTATGCAATATGGAGATAAAAGTGTACTACAAGAGATTGAAATGCAGAAACCGCTATTGGGAGACAACGATATACTGATTGAAGTATATGCAGCTGGTGTAAATCCTGTGGATTGGAAAATACGTGAGGGTTTACTTCAAGACGTAATTTCTTATGACTTCCCGCTCGTTTTAGGATGGGATGTTGCAGGTGTAGTTGCTGCTATAGGAAAAAACGTAACAGCATTTAAAGTGGGGGATGAAGTATATAGTCGTCCAGATATTGAACGAAATGGTACTTATGCAGAGTACGTGGCTGTAGATGAGAAGTATGTAGCGAAAAAACCGAGAAATCTATCTTTTGAGGAAGCAGCATCAATCCCTCTAGTAGGTTTGACAAGTTGGCAAAGTTTAGTGCAATTCGCTAATGTTCAAAAGGGTAATAAGGTTTTAATTCATGCTGGATCTGGCGGGATTGGTACGTTTGCTATTCAGCTAGCAAAAAGCTTCGGTGCACATGTTGCAACTACGACTAGTACGAAAAACATACAGTTTGTAAAGGATTTAGGCGCTGATACTGTCATTGATTACAAAACAGAAGATTTTTCTTTGCTTTTGCATAATTACAATATTGTATTTGATGTGTTAGGCGAGGATGTACTAAAGGATAGTTATAAAGTACTTGCACCAAATGGAAAGTTAGCGTCTATCTATGGTCCGAAAGGTATGGAAATTCCGCAAACTGAAATAGCAAGAGAGAAAAATATTCAGAGTGACCATATATTTACTGAACCTAACGGATATGAACTTTCTCTTATTACAGAATTAATTGAGGGCGGGAAGATTAAACCTGTTGTAACACATGTGTTGCCTTTACATGTAGAAGGCGTAAAAAAAGCACACCACATAAGTGAGTCAGAACGTGCTCTTGGCAAAATTGTATTGAAGAAACATTAGTAAAGTATGAGGTTTTAGAGACAATATTTTGCTAAGTAGCGAATGAGCTTATATATTCTATTCTAGCAATTGTTTTAAAAGGGAGAGAACAAATGGATTCAATGACATTTCTTTTATTCGGAGCGACAGGGGATTTAGCGAAACGCAAAATTTACCCTGCTTTATATAAACTATTTAGTAATCAAAATATACCACAATCTATTTCGATTATCGGTATTGGCAGAAGGGCAATGTCAGATGTGGAATTTCAAACAAAGGTGGAACAATCCCTTGCTACATTTTCTAGAATATCTTCTGATGACGAATCAGGAGTAGAAGAATTTATTAGCACATTTCGTTATTGTCAATTAGATACAGCGAATATAGTGGGCTATCAAGATTTACTGAGCCTTGTAAAAAAGCGTGAAACAGAATTAAATATTTCTGAAAACCGTATGTTTTATCTATCTGTTGTACCAGAAGTATTTGATGTGATTGCTTTAAATATTAAAGAGAGTGGATTGTGGACTACAAAAGGATTAAACCGTCTTATTATAGAGAAGCCTTTTGATTATAATGTAACGTCTGCTCGCGAGTTTAACCGAAAATTAATTGAAGATTTTGATGAAACTGATATTTATTATATCAATCATTATCTTTGAAAATGAATGGTAACTAGGAATACACTTAGAAAAGTATTACAAAATAAATAGTATTTAATTCAAGACATTTTTATTGACGATAATAATTTATGTGGTTAATATACTAGACATAGGATTACTTAATTACTAAAAGTAATTAGATATAAAATATTTCGTTAAGTTCTATAAATAAGTAAGTTGCAGTAGAAATGCTTTGAATTGCCACTATTAATATTGGGGACAATGAGAGAGCGAAAGGTATAAAAAGAATTGGAATTAGATAACTCTTTGTTTTTTATAAAAACAGGAAGTATAAGAGTATGAGCTTCTGTACAATTCATTTTTAGTATATTGAAGAGGATTATACAACAAGAGGGGGACTGAACTTGGAATCAATGACCTTTGTTTTATTTGGAGCGACAGGGGACTTAGCGAAACGGAAAATTTACCCCGCGCTATATAACTTATATAGAGATCAAAAGCTTCCAAAGAAAATATCTGTTATCGGGCTTGGAAGACGTCAAGTATCTCATGAAGATTTTCAAGAAAGAATAAAAGAATCAATAGAGACGTTTTCTCGTCAGAGGGAAGAAGGTACTCCGGAACTGGAAGGTTTTTTAGATAATTTTCGCTATTGTCCATTAGATGTGAGTAAGCCGGAAGACTATGAGAGATTATTACAAGTCGTTCGTGAAAGGGAAGAAGAACTACATATAAAAGGTAATAGAATGTTCTATCTTTCAGTTGCTCCTGAATTTTTCGAGACGATTGCTTTAAATATTAAGGAAAGCGGACTTGATAAAACGGATGGATGGAAACGCCTGATGATTGAGAAACCGTTTGGGCACGACCTTACATCTGCTCGTGAGCTGAATGATAAGCTTAGTCGCACGTTTGAAGAAGACGAGATATACCGTATCGATCATTATTTAGGTAAACCGATGATTCAAAACCTTGAAGCGCTAGAATTTGCAAATCCTGTTCTCCAGTCGATTTGGAATAAAGAACATATAGCGAATGTACAAATTACAGCTAGTGAAACGGTTGGGGTTGAAGAAAGAGCTGGATATTATGATCACGCAGGAGCCATTCGAGATATGGTTCAAAATCATATGTTACAAATATTAATGATGACTGCTATGAATCTGCCGGAAAAGGTTAATGCGTGTGAAATTCGAGAGGAAAAACGAAAGGTAATGGAGACGCTTCGTAAAGTGAAAAAAGAAGACGTTCAAAACCATATCGTTCGCGGTCAATACGCTTCAGGAGAGATAAAAGGTGGGCAAGTTGTAGCATATAAAGAGGAACCAGGAGTAAATCCTTCTTCTAACATAGACACATTTGTTGCTGCTCGCTTGTGGATCGATAATCCGTTTTGGACTGGCGTTCCATTTTATATACGAACAGGAAAACGAATGAAAGAAAAGTCTACTCGTATTGTAATCGAATTTAAAAATACGTTAAAACAGCAATATCAAGATAATAATCCAAATGCAGAACCTAACTTATTAATAATTGAAATTAGCCCAGGTGAGAATGTTTCATTACAGTTAAATAGTAAAAATCCATTGAAAAATGGAGAAATTGAACCGATGCGTATTAACTTTACTTGTGAGCAAGCGGATGTGGGAGTACCTGAAGCGTATGAAAGACTCATTCATGATGCTGTGAGTGGAGACGCTACATTCTTTGCACATTGGAGAGAAGTTGAATTGTCATGGGAATGGGTACAACCAATTCTTGAAGCGTTCGAGGAAAACTTATTACCGCTTCATGAATATGAGTCTGGTTCATATGGTCCAGAAGCGTCTAATGAACTGTTGCAAGAAAGTGGATTTAAATGGTGGTTAGATCAAGAGACGGAAAAATAAGTACTTTCTTTCATGAAAGCATTTAGGGGGACGATTACTATGACACAAAACATAAATCAATTAGCAGTGAATACACTTCGTACGTTATCGATTGATGCTATTAATGCGGCAAACTCAGGTCATCCAGGTCTTCCGATGGGAGCAGCACCAATGGCTTATGCATTATGGGCGAATCATTTAAATTACAATCCTAATCACCCAGAATGGTTTAACCGTGATCGTTTCGTTTTATCGGCGGGACATGGATCTAGTCTGTTATATAGCCTGCTTCATTTAGCTGGATATGATGTTTCAATTGATGACTTGAAAAACTTCAGAAAGTTAAATAGTAAAACACCAGGACATCCTGAGTTTGGTCATACTTCTGGAGTCGAAGCGACGACAGGCCCGTTAGGACAAGGGATTGCCAATGCTGTCGGAATGGCAATGGCAGAAGCGCATTTAGCAGCGAAGTTCAATAAGGATGGTCACTCTATTATAGATCACAATACGTACGCTTTAGTCGGAGATGGTGACTTAATGGAGGGTGTCGCTTATGAAGCGATGTCAATGGCAGGACATATGAAACTTGGCAAGTTAATTGTACTGTATGATTCAAATGAAATTTCACTTGATGGTGAATTAGGCATTGCTTTCTCTGAAGATATTCAGAAAAGGGCAGAATCTGTACATTGGCAATATGTAAGAGTTGAAGATGGAAACGATGTCGATGCTATTACAAAAGCTATTCAATCAGCGAAAGAAAATACGGATCAACCTACTCTTATAGAAATTAGAACTATTATAGGTTATGGAAGTCCAAAAGTTGCTGGAACGAACAAAGCACATGGTAATCCGCTTGGAGTAGAAGAGGCAACAGCGACAAAACAAGTGTATGGTTGGGATTATGAGGAAGATTTCTTTGTACCTGAAGAAGTAAAAGCTCATTTTAATGAACTGAAACAAAAAGGTATTGAAAAAGAAAATGACTGGAATGAGCAGTTCAACTCATACAGAGAGTCGAACCCTGCACTAGCAGATGAATTAGAAAAAGCGATTACAGGTGATGTTTTAATTGAAGCGAAAGACATTCTATCCTTTGATATTGAAAAAACGATTTCCACTCGTGTTGCAAGTGGGGAAGCTATTAATCATTATGTGAAATCGATTCCTTCTATTTTCGGTGGAAGTGCAGATCTTTCTCATTCCACTATGACAGATATAAAAGGTGAAGCTGTGTACGCGGTAGAATCGTATGCTGGACGAAATATATACTTCGGTGTACGTGAACATGCAATGGGCGCGGCAGCGAATGGACTGGCTCTCCATGGAGGAGTAAAACCTTTCGTAAGTACATTCTTTGTATTTAATGATTACCTTCGTCCATCGATTCGACTGGCTGCACTGCAAAATTTACCTGTTACTTACGTATTTACACATGATTCGATTGCTGTAGGAGAAGATGGTCCAACGCATGAACCAATTGAACAATTGGCAGCGCTTCGAGCAATTCCTGGTCTAACAGTTATCCGTCCGTCAGATGCAAATGAAACAGCAAGTGCTTGGGCGTATGCTTTACAGCAAACGGATGGTCCAGTCGTTTTAGTACTGAGCCGTCAAAATTTACCGGTGTTTAATGAAACGAAAGCGAACATAGAGAATCTCTCTAAAGGAGCTTACGTATTAACACAAACGAATGAAAATCCGGATGTAATTTTAATTGCGACAGGTTCTGAAGTATCCTTAGCTGCTAGTGCGAAAGCAAAATTAGAAGAAGATCAAGTTTCTGTTCGCATCGTTGCAATGCCGAGCTGGGAGTTATTCGATCGCCAATCGAACGAATATAAAGAATCCGTTCTTCCGTCTTCTATAACGAAACGAGTATCTCTTGAAATGGGTGTATCTCTAGGTTGGGAACGTTATGTAGGACAAGAAGGAAAAGTACTATCAATTGAAACATTTGGAGCTTCAGGAACTGGAGCTGAAGTCATGAATCTATTTGGATTTACGACAGAAAATGTTGTTCAAATTACAAAAAATGTGTTGAATTCTTAAGCTATGACTGTGAATACCTTTCTGTACATACTAACATTTCAGTGCTGAAAGGTATTCCAGATTGTAGTGATATGGATTTTTAATAAAAGATGATTTGAGGAGGAATTATATTATGCAAGTAGGATTAATTGGGTTAGGTAAAATGGGATTAAATTTAGGGAAAAATTTAATGGATCATAAACATGAAGTAGTAGCATTTGATTTAAATACGAGCGCAGTAGAAGAAATGAAAGAGTACGGGGCAACGGGTACATCTAGTTTAAGTGAACTTGTTCAGTCATTACAATCACCAAGAATTCTTTGGGTAATGGTACCACACGCTGTTGTTGATTCTGTTATTGATGAGGTTACACCACTTTTATCAAAAGGAGATATTTTAATTGAAGCTGGTAATTCACATTATAAAGAGTCTATCCGCCGATATGAGCAATTAAAGAAAGATGGCATTCACTTTATGGATGCAGGAACTTCTGGCGGAATGGAAGGCGCTCGTAATGGTGCTTGTTACATGATCGGAGGAGATCAAGAAGCTTGGGACATCGTTGAACCTATCTTCCGCGATACTGCTGTAGAAAATGGATTCTTATATGCTGGAAAAGCTGGTAGTGGTCACTTCTTAAAAATGGTTCATAACGGAATTGAATACGGTATGATGGCTGCTATTGGTGAAGGATTTGAGATTCTAGAGAAAAGTGAATTTGACTACGATTATGAAAAAGTATCAAGAGTATGGAACAACGGTTCAGTAATTCGTTCTTGGTTAATGGAATTAACAGAAAATGCATTTTCTAAAGATGCAAAACTGGATGAAATTAAGGGTGTTATGCATTCTTCTGGTGAAGGAAAATGGACAGTAGAAACAGCATTAGACCTTCAAACAGCAACTCCTGTTATCGCAATGTCTCTATTAATGCGCTACCGCTCATTAGACAATGATACATTTACAGGAAAAGTTGTAGCAGCTCTGCGCAATGAATTTGGCGGACATGCAGTAGAAAAGAAATAAAGTGAAACTTTAATAAGTAGGGGCTTTATTCCATACCAATCGGGCTTTTACGGGATAAGCATATTAAACATGTAAATCATCAACGTTTAAAAACTGGAGGGAATTGATCATGAAATTTTTTATTGATACTGCAAATCTTGAGGACATAAAAAAAGCATATAAACTTGGAGTTTTAGCTGGTGTTACAACGAATCCTTCTTTAGTAGCAAAAGAGGGCGTTAAGTTTGAAGACCGTATCGCAGAAATTTGTCAGGCAGTACCTAAAGTTGAGTCTGTTTCGGCAGAAGTAACGCCAGATGCTGTTACAGCTGAAGAAATGATTGCTCAAGCAGAAGAATTAATTAAAATTAACGGTGGCGATAAAAACGTCACGATAAAACTTCCAATGACGCTAGCAGGATTAGAAGCTTGTCGCTATCTTACTGAAAAAGGTGTGAAAACGAACGTTACACTTATTTTCACTGTGAACCAAGCACTTTTAGCTGCTCGAGCAGGTGCAACGTATGTTTCTCCATTTTTAGGACGCTTAGATGATATTTCTGAAGATGGTGTACTATTAGTTGCTAAAATTGCTGAATTATTCGATGTTCATCAATTAGATACACAAATTATTGCGGCTTCTGTCAGACATCCAGATCATGTAACTCGTGTAGCGATGGCAGGTGCTCACATTGCAACAATCCCTTATAAAGTAATCGAGCAACTTGCTATGCACCCATTAACAGACCAAGGTATTGAGAAATTTGCGGCGGATTGGGCGAAAGCTCCTAAATTATAATGCATGAAAGTGAAGGTGCTTTCCGAAAATTGCTTTTCATGAGAGGACAAATCCTAAGTAACTTCATCGTTTAAACTGGATCCTGATTTTGTAGTCTTACTACGTGAAAAAAGCAGAGATGAAAGTGTCATTCACTTTTAAAAAAGGAAAAATTGATCGCGCGAAGCGTTTATCACAATAACATTATAATTATGAAAGAGAAATCCCCTTATTAGAGAGATGAGTTATAGTGTATCTCTAATAAGGGAGATTCTTTTTATATAAATCATTATGATGTGAAGATGCTTTTAAACGTATAGCAATATGTAAAGGTATCTTTTACTCAAGTAAGAACTATATAGGTTCTTTTAATTATATAGTAATTATGAAAGGGTTTACATAAAGGGGGATTGAGTATGAATATGTACCTTTTAATTATTACATTATTATCAATTGTAATTGTTATTTTAGGGGTATCGTGGTGGAGATGGCATGCGTTTATTAGTTTAACGGTTGCAAGTTTGTTTTTAGCAATTATGTCTGGAATGCCAATGGATAAAATAGTGAGTGCTTATGAAACGGGAGTCGGAAGTGTTCTCGGGCATTTAGTAGGTATTTTAGTATTAGGTACAATTTTAGGGAAAATGATGGCAGAGTCAGGTGCTGGAATGCAAGTGGCAGAGTTCTTTATTAAATCCTTTGGGATAAAAAACTTACCATGGGCTATGTTAATTGCAGGTTTTATTATTGGAATTCCGGTGTTTTTTGAAGTAGGTATTTTAATATTACTGCCGTTAGTAATTTCAATTCATAAAACAACGAAACAAAATATTTTATTGATAGCATTACCAGCAATTGCTGGGCTATCTGTCGTACACGGCCTTGTTCCTCCGCATCCAGGGGCAATTGTAGCAATTGGTATTTATAAAGCGAATCTTGGGAAGGTACTATTGTATTCACTCATTATTACATTTTTTGCAGCGATTATTGCAGGTCCTATATTTGCGAAATGGATTCACAAACGTGTAATTCCTGAAAATGAGCCAGAATTGATTCGTGTAAATACAAAATCAACGAAATTACCAGGAATAGGAGTTTCATTTTTAGTTATTTTGTTACCTGTTATGTTAATGGTTTTAGCTGCAGCAGCTCCTTATGTGCCTCTTTCTACTACTTTGATGAAGACTGTCACATTAATCGGTAGTCCTATCATTGCACTATTGATTGCATGTTTTGCAGCGTTTTATTTTCTTGGATTTCGCCAAGGTATCGATAAAAAGGCTATTAAGAAGGTAACAGAAGATAGCTTATTACCAATCGGTTCAATTGTTGCGATTATTGGTGCTGGCGGGGGATTTAAGCAAATTCTTATCGATAGTGGCGTAGGGAATGCTATTGCTCAAATGTCTGAGCATTTAGCTCTATCCCCAATTGTATTAGCATTTATAGTAGCAGGATTAATTCGAATTGCGACAGGGTCAGCGACAGTCGCTTTAACAACAGCAGCGGGTATCGTTTCGCCAATCGTTGAAAATACAACAGGTGTGAACTTAGAGTTACTCGTTATTGCAACAGGTGCAGGAGCATTAATGTTTTCACACGTAAACGATGCTGGTTTTTGGATGGTAAAAGAATACCTAGGGTTAACAGTGAAAGAAACATTTAAAACATGGACGGTATTAGAAACGTTACTTTCATTTATCGCTTTTGGAGGAGTTTTACTACTCGATATGTTTGTTTAAGATAAAGATGTTTCTATTTAGATAATTGTGGCATACAACGTTATCAATAGATAAAAGGAATGTATTTTTATGGTGGGATACTGTAACAATTTTTTGTTAGGAGGAAGAAATGTTGAGCTCAAAATATATGATTGGTGTAGACATTGGGACAACTAGTACAAAATCAGTTCTATTTTCTACTGATGGATCTGTTATTGCTAGTCATGGAATTGAATATCCTTTATATTCTCCTACGCCTGAAACAGCGGAACAAGACCCAGAAGAAATTTTTCGTGCAGTAATAAATACGATTAAAGAAACTGTGCGATTAAGTAGTGTACAGCCAAGTGATATTCTTTGTGTCTCTTTTAGTTCGGCAATGCATAGTCTCATTGCTGTAGATGAAAAGGGAGAGCCGTTAACGAGATGTATTACTTGGGCAGATAATAGAAGTGCAAGCTGGGCGGAGAAAATAAAGAATGATATGAATGGTCATGAAATTTACCTTCGTACTGGGACACCAATTCATCCGATGTCACCACTTTCGAAATTAGTTTGGCTACAGAATGAGCAGGCAGAGTTATTCGCAAAAAGTTATAAATTCATTTCTATTAAAGAATATGTTTTTTACAAGTTATATAAAGAGTATGTAATTGATTATTCCATAGCGTCAGCAACAGGGATGTTTAATTTAAAATCTTTAAAATGGGATGAAGAGGCTTTACATGTTGCGGGAATTACAGATGAAAAGCTTTCAAAGCTTGTTCCAACAACGCACAGTTTAACAGGATTAGATGAAGAGCTTGCCAAAGAGATGAATGTACTTGTTTCTACGCCTTTTGTAGTAGGAGCGAGTGATGGAGTACTATCTAATTTAGGTGTAAATGCAATAGATCCTGGCGTTGTGGCTGTTACAATTGGTACAAGCGGTGCGATTCGTGCTGTAACAAATCGTCCTGTAACAGATCCAAAAGGGAGAATCTTTTGTTATGCGTTAACTGAAGACCATTGGGTAATCGGTGGACCAGTGAATAACGGCGGTATGATTTTCAGATGGGCTCGTGACCAATTGGGTACTTCAGAGATTGAACTTGCGAAGCGTTTAGGGAAAGATCCATATGAAGTACTTACTGAAATAGCAGCAAAAGTGAATCCTGGATCTGACGGTTTATTGTTTCACCCGTATTTAGCAGGGGAAAGAGCTCCTTTATGGAATGCAAATGCACGAGGATCTTTCTTTGGACTCGGATTGCATCATAAGAAAGAACATCTTATCCGTGCTGTTTTAGAAGGAGTAATTTATAATTTATATACGGTTCTTCTCGCTTTAAAAGAGTTAATTGGCGAACCGAAAAAAATTCAAGCGACAGGCGGCTTTGCAAGGTCGGAACTTTGGAGACAGATGATGGCGGACATCTTCCATCAAGACGTATATGTTCCGGAAAGTTTCGAAAGCTCTTGCTTAGGAGCTGCAATCCTAGGTTTATATAGTTTAGGTGAAATAGATACATTATCTGTAGTTTCTGAAATGGTAGGTGCAGATTTCCATCATGAGCCAAACATGGAAAGTGTGGAAAAATATAAAGATTTAACGCCAATCTATATCCGTCTGTCCCGTCAATTGGAAGAAGAATATGAAAGTATAGCAGCGTATCAAAAAAAGTGGGTTTAAAAGCTATTTACCAAGAAAATATGGTAACGTATAAAGAGGTACTCCGATTTTTTAGGATACTCTTTCAACATAAAATATTTTAAGAAGCATGATGAACGAAAAATATAGGGAGAGAGGGTTATGAAAATGAAGGATAACAAAGAGTTTATTGGATATGTTGGAACTTACACGAAAGAAAATAGCGAAGGAATATATAAGTTTACTTTAGACACAGAAGCAAAAAAAATTAGTAATGTAACACTTGCCGCTAAGCTGGATAACCCTACATATGTAACGATTAACCGAAAGAATGAATATCTCTATTCTGTTGTTAAGGAAGGCGAATCTGGCGGTGTAGCTGCGTATTCCATTGATAGTCATACTGGAGAACTAATAGCGAAAAATAGACAAGTAGTAGAAGGTGCTTCTCCTTGTCATATTAGTGTTGATAGTGGAAATCATACAGTAGTTACAGCGAATTACCATAAAGGAACGATTGAGTCTTTTGAAATAAATGAAGAAAATGGAACTGTAAATCCTGCTTCATCTATTATGGCACATGAAGGTTCAGGTCCGAATAAAGAAAGACAAGAAAAACCACATGCACATTACGCGGGGTACACTCCTGATGAAAAATATGTAGTGGGCGTTGATTTAGGGATAGATAAAATAATTACGTATGAAGTAAAAGATAGTACATTAACAGAAGTGAATCGTTTATCTGTAAATCCAGGAAGTGGTCCAAGACATATTACTTTTCATCCGAATGGAAAGTATGCGTATGTGATGACGGAGCTTAGTTCAGAGGTTATTGTGTTAACATATAATCCTGCAGAAGGATCCTTTACAGAATTACAGTATATTTCTACTGTTCCAGAAGAGTTTGATGAAAATAGTCAAGGCAGTGCTATCCATATTTCTTCTGACGGCCGCTTTGTATATGCAGGTAATCGTGGTCATAATAGTATTGCTGTTTTCAGTGTGGATCAAAACTCAGGCCAGCTTACATTTGTGGAACATACATCTACAGAAGGAAATTGGCCGAGGGACTTTGTATTAGATCCTACTGAAAAGTTTCTTGTTGCTACAAATGAAAAGTCACATAATCTTGTGCTATTTTCAAGAGATGAATCTACAGGAAAGTTAACACTTTTACAATCTGATGTTGCTGTGCCAGAGCCTGTTTGTGTGAAGTTTTTAAATGTTTAAGTTGTGTCCGATATAATTTCATATACTCAGAAAACAATAAAAAGCAAAGCGATATCGCTTTGCTTTTTATTGTTTCTTTTTCGGTCTACGTACTAACTCACCGCCGCAATTTGGACAAACGTTTTGCCTTTCTTCTGTACATGGTGCGCAAAATGTACATTCGTATACGCAAATGTAAGCTTCAGAATCTTGCTCGAGTGATTGATCGCAAATTTGACAGTTTGTTTTCATTTCTAGTGCCATAATAAGTCTCTTTTTAGTTTGAAAATTTATAATTTAATTATAATTCATTAAATAGAAATAGTCCTTTTCAATTGAAAGGAAATCGAATGATAAAGTTATGAATTGAAATGAAAGATGCTAGTTTATTTTAAAATTGATTATTTATTACAGTTGGAATATTATGAAATAGTCAAAAGACAACAGGGGGTATAGATTTTGACTAATCATAACGATCACTTAAAAGCAAACTGCGAAACATGCTTCGGTCTATGTTGCGTTGCATTACCGTTTGCAGCATCGGTAGATTTTGCAGTGAATAAAGATGGTGGTAAACCATGTTCCAACTTACAATCAGATTTTAAATGTAGTATACATAAAAATCTTAGAGGAAAAGGTTATAAAGGTTGTACAGTATTTGAATGTTTCGGTGCTGGGCAGAAGATTTCTCAGGGTACGTTTAAAGGGATTGATTGGAGGAAAGATGCAAAGCATGCAAGAAAAATGTACGATGCTTTTCCGGTTATGCATCAACTTCATGAAATGCTTTGGTATTTGAATGAAGCGATTCTTTTAAAGGCAACACAGCCAATTCATAAAGAGCTGGAGACCGCAATTGAGGAGACAGAGCGACTTTCGAATTTAAATCCAGATGAGTTAATGAAAATAAATGTTCCAATGCATAGGGCAGAGGTGAACATTCTTCTTTTAGAAACGAGCGAATTAGTATGGAAGGAAATGAATACTGCGCGTAAGAAACGAATCATTCACCGCGGAGCAGACCTTATGGGAGCGAATCTGAAAAAGAAAAATTTACAAGGTGCAAATTTAAGAGGATCTTACTTAATTGCGGCTAACTTAAATGGTGCAGATTTAAGAGGAGCAGATCTCATCGGAGCAGATTTGCGAGATGCAGATATTCGCGGGGCTGATTTTACTAATAGTATTTTTCTGACGCAAGTTCAAGTTAATGCTGCTAGAGGGGACAAACATACGAAATTACCGAAATTATTGTCTCGTCCATCGCATTGGAGTGCGTAAAGAGTGAGGAGTATTTAGTGTGGATATATTTCAGTATTTAGAAGAGATGCAAGAGGATGTCTTTTCGTTAGAAGTAGAGCAAATAGAAGCGAAGTATTATGATATTTGTTGCATGTTGGCATCTACAGAATATGCAGAACGAATTAAAGTAATTGATGTAGAGTCATATAAGGTAAGTATTCGAGTAGGTTTGGATGCAGCTGTAGAAATGGCTACTAATGAAGAAGCAAAAGCGATTTATTTTGAGTATGACCTTGATAACGAGTGGACTAGTCAGTTTTATATTTGTGAGGAGTATGCTCCACTTGAAGAAGAGGATGATGATTGGGCTTCTGAATGGACATATGATGTTGAGGGACCGGAGTCTGTAGAATTAGCGGATATGTATAATGAAAATGGCTTTGACACAAGTGAAAAAGCAATCGGTATCACTTTATATTTAATTGCTAAAACGCTGTGTAGTTTTATAAGTGTACGTAGTGAAGTGCAAAATAATATACCGATTTGTATTGGTTTTCACGACCAAGATCCAATAATGCGAACAGGCAGAGACTAAGAATCTCTGCCTGCTTTTTATTTCTTTTCAAAAGTAGTAATTAAAACGCTACATATAATAAGAATACCACCAATAAAAAAGTTACTATTTAATGTTTCATTTAAGAGCAACCAACCAAGTAACGATCCAACGATAGGTTGGAAGAAGAAAAATAAGGAACCTATGCTTGCATCCAGTAATTCTAATCCTTTATTCCAAAGGAAAAAGGCACCTGCTGTTGAGACGATTCCTAAGTATAATACGCCTAATATTACGTACGTATTTACTGTTCCGATAGAGGCCGCTTGTAGCTCCCATATCATAAAAGGTGTAATAAAAAAGAGTGAAAAGAAAATTGCGTACGTTGTAATAACTAAGGATGAAAATTGGATTGAAGCGATTTTTACATAAATAGATAGTAAAGCCCACGTAATAGCGGCTCCAACTAAAATGATTGTTCCGATAAAATAGGAGCCAATTTCAATATCCCATCCGATTACGATAATGACACCGATTGTCGCTATTATAGTAGATAAAAGTCTACGAGCAGTTAGTTTTTCTTTCAAAATGAGCGCTGCAAATATAACCATAAATGCAGGTGTAGCTGATGTAACTAACGAGCCTGTATGAGCGTCGGATAATTTTGTTCCGATAAATTGGCATGTGATCGAAATGAAATAGCCGATAAATCCAATCCAAGCGAATAGGAGCCAATCTTTTTTGCGAATGGTTACTTTTTTCTTTTGCTTTTTCTCAGCTAGTTTCAAAATGCCATATAAAACAACAAAAGCGATAATAAAGCGTAGCCAAACGAGTGTTAGTGGTGGGATAAAATCGAGTACGTATTTGCTAACAACATACATACCGCCCCATATACTTGCTGCTAGTGATAAGTATATAGCTCCTAAAATTGTTTGTTTCATTTGAAATACCTCCGTCTATTTTTAGGGTAATATGAGTTCCCTAAGACGAGGCATAGTGTATGTGCTAAATGAATGCCCGTCTTAGTTTATAGACGGCCTACAGGTTGATCGTTTTCGAATGAAGTGTTGTAGTACATGAGTGCATTCCTCCTTCATAATTTTATAATGATATTATAACTTAATTTTCAGTTTATTGGAGGTTCTTATGAAATATATCGTTATAAAATCACATGTTAGCAATTATCCTAATCCAATTCGCTTAGAAGAGAGGGGTGTAGTGAAAATGATAGAGAGTTACGTTGGTCCAGAAGACTGGGAAAACTGGATGTTTTATCACGAAGAGAAGTATAACTGGAAAGGATGGGTTTGGTGAGAAGGAACAGATGATGAGAAGGGCTGGACACCAAAGGAAAACTTACAAAAATATTAGTAATACTATTTGTTTAATAATTAGGACACATATTTTTTGTTTGTGAGTATATTGGTTGTAGAGTAAAAAGTAGATTAATAGAGAAAGAGGAGGAGATTGTAATAACTACAACCGTTATTTCTCATTTTTATAACGAAGAGTATTTGCTACCATGGTGGCTTATGCATCACACGAAACTGTTTGATCATGGTATTTTAATTAATAAAGGTTCAACAGATCGTTCCGTTGAGATTTGTAAAAAATTCGCACCGCATTGGGAAGTGCGAGATTCTGTAAATCCAGAGTTTGATGCATATGCGACAGATCATGAAGTGATGAGGATAGAACAAGAAGTACAAGGATGGAAAATGGTTTTAAATACGACTGAGTTTCTTTGCATGCAAGATAAAAATCAGTTTTGGAAATCACTAAATGAATTGGGAGGGAGGATGTATTGGCTGGACGGGCTTATTATGGTTGATGATCCTAACTACAACTATCCGGACCTTAACTTTGGAATACCTTTAATGAAACAGCGATTTCATGGTTATTTACCAGAAGATTGGCCGTTATGGAGAAGAGGTAGATTTATTCATAATCATGAACATGGAAGTTATACGGTTGGAAGACATTTATCCGCGCATGAATCTATGATTTATCCGCCCTTTGCTTGTATATTATGGTTTGGATTTAGTCCGTGGAACGATGTGATGAGAAAGAGAAAGTTACAAATTGGTCCAACTCTTTCTGAAGCTAGTAAGCATGGGGGAATGGGGACGCACCATATTATTACGCCGGAAAGATTAGAAGTATGGTATAAGGAATTAGCGAGAGGAACGAAGGATTTACGTTTTAGTGATGCATATCGTTATGTTTTTGTATAAATGATTTCCACCATAAAATTGTTTCTTCTATTCCTGTATTTAAATCGTATGTTGGTTTCCAGTTTACTTCAGTTTTTAAACGTTCTACACTAACGCCGACAAATAAAGGTTCATCCTTAGAGAAAGGAATCGCGTCTAGTTTAATTAAATGTTCTTTTCCTATTTTTTTAGCGATGATAGAAGCTAGTTCTTTAATTTGTACAGATTGACCTGAAGCGATATTGATGGTGCCTGTAACGCCATGTTCTAATATTGTTACGAGAGCGTCAGCGACGTCACTCACATGGAGGAAATCTCTCGATTGTTTTCCATGTGTACATAGTGCTTCCTCATTTTTTAATAAGGAAGTGATAATGTTAGAAACGAGCCGATTACCTTGTTCGTAAGGTCCATACATATGAAAAATGCGGCCCCAACACATGCTGAGGCCTGTTTGTTGTGCATACGTTTCTAACCAGGAGTGCAGTGCGTTTTTACATAATGAATACGGGGTTTTATAAGAAAGAAGCGGCGAATCTTCAAATAATACGCCGTTAAACCATTCATATTCTGCGCCAGTACCTGCAACGACAACACGCTTTCCGCCGCATGTTGTGAAGTGTTGAATCAATGAAATACTAGACTTTAGCCAATAGTAATTATTAATAGATACATAGCATGCTGGTGGCACTGCTTCCCAAGCAAGGTGAATGAGATGGCTAGGCTGAACGTCGGAAATGAATTGTTTTACTTCGTTATCGCGAAGCAAGTTTACTTTATGCCAATGGCAAGGGAGGTGAGAGGGTTTATTTTTATTATACGTGGCGTGCACTTCATATCCCTTTTGTATAAGTGAATGTACAACATATTTACCTATCCAGCCACTACCACCTGTTACAACAACTTTCTTCATGGCTCGATCACCTCAACTTCTGGAACCGTCACTAAAAATTTACCGCCCCATTCACGAATGAAAGAGCATTCTTTCATAATTTCGTCTTTCAAATTCCAAGGAAGTATGAAAATGTAATCCGGTTTTGTACGTTTAATTTCTGCTGGAGATTTTATTGGAATACGAGTTCCTGGTAAAAGGAGATTTTGTTTGTGAGGATTTTTATCTACTGTATAAGCTAGAAACTCTTTACCTATCCCGCAATAATTCAAAAGGGTGTTTCCTTTAGCTGGAGCACCGTAACCGATAATTTGTTTGTTTAAAGTTTTCGCTTCAATAAAAAACTTTAAAATATTTATTTTCAATTGTTCGATGCGTTTAGAAAAAAGGAGATAGCAATCTAAAGTATCTAACCCTTGGTCGACTTCTTTTTGAATTAATTTTGTAACATTGGAATGGATAGTTGATTGGGCACTTAGATGGTTTACAAAAATCCGTAAGGAACCACCATGCGTTGAAAGTTCTTCTACATCAACAATTTGTAAATGATGATGAGCTAAAATTTTTTGAAGGCTTATAAGTGAGAAATAGGAGAAGTGCTCATGATAGATAGTATCGAACTGATTAGATGATATGAGGTTTAATAAGTGCGGGAATTCAATTGTTATCGTTCCATCACGTTTTAATAAGGTTTTTAAACCAGAGACAAAATCATGCAAGTTTGGAACGTGTGCTAATACGTTATTTGCGACGATTAAATCAGCTTGTGGTAATTTTTTTGCTAAGTCATTACTGAAAAAATTCACATGAGTAGGAATTCCTTTTTTGATAGCGATGTCTGCTACGTTTTTTGCTGGTTCAATTCCCAACGCATCGATATTTTCTTTTTGAAAGTATTGTAATAAGTACCCATCGTTACTTGCAATCTCAATCACTTTTGAATGTTTCGTTAAGTTGAAACGCTTAATCGCCATTTCTACATATTGTTTAGCGTGTAGTAGCCAACTTGAGGAGTAAGAGCTGAAGTATAAATAGTTATGAAAAATATTTTGTGGAGATTCAAATTCATCTAGCTGTACGAGTAAACAAGAGTTACAAACAAATGTGTGCAGGGGATAAAAAGGTTCCATTTTATATGAGCTTTCAGGAGCTACAAATGAATTAGCGAGAGGGGAAACGCCTAAATCTAAAAAAGTATTAGTTAGTAATGAGTGGCAAAAACGGCATTTTTTCTGTTCCATTTTATAGCCCCCTTATAAATTTTTGAATGTGTCGATTTGTTGTCGTGTGAAAGATTCTATATTTTCACCAGATGCATATTTTTTGTACCAATCAACAGTCCAAGTAATAGAATCATCTGTTGATAACTTAGGAGTCCAGTCGAGTTTGTTTACTGCTTTTGTACTGTTGAGTGTTAAAATTGGTGATTCATAAGGAGTTTTTGTAGAGGGAGAATGGATTGTGAGTCGTTTATTCCATAATTTCATTACGGATTGAATGACATCATTTACGGTTCTGCTAGGTTCATTGATTGGACCAAAATTCCACGCTTCTGCATATTTAGCATCATTCCAAAGTTTCTCAGCTAAAAGGATGTAGCCGTGTAGAGGATCTAAAACATGTTGCCATGGACGGATGGCATATTTGTTTCGAATACACAAAGTATGATTGTGCAAATATGCCCGAATGATATCAGGGAATAATCGATCTTCTGCCCAATCACCACCACCAATAACGTTACCTGCTCTTACAGAAGCAAGCGAAGTAGTATTCGTGTGAAAAAAAGATTTGTGATAAGATGTTGTAACTAATTCAGCACAAGCTTTACTAGCGCTATAAGGGTCGAAACCTCCTAGTCGGTCATTTTCCACGAACGCTCGGTCGCCACTATCGTCATTCTCATAACATTTATCGCTTGTCACATTAATAATGGCACGTACGCTTTCGACGGACTTTGCTGCTTCTAGCACGTGGACAGTACCTAAAACATTCGTTTTGAATGTATCGATAGGATTTTTGTATGAAGCGGTTACGATTGGCTGAGCTGCTAAATGAAATATTATGTCGGGTTTATGCTGCTTCATGGCATGAAATAAAGAATGGTAATCTGTAATATCGCCTTTTATTGTCGTGCACTCTTTTGCTACGTTACCTTGTTCAAAAATGTTAGGAATGGATGGGGGATGAGAAGAAAAGCCTACTACTTCTGCACCTAAAGAACTTAAGAAAAGGGTGAGCCAGGAGCCTTTAAATCCAGTATGTCCCGTAATAAATACTTTTTTCTTATTCCAAAAAGATGATGAAGCCATATTACCAAACCTTCCAAGGAGCGTTATTACTTTCCCATAGCTCGACTAATTTATTTTTATCGCGCAATGTATCCATCGGATGCCAAAAACCAGAATGTTGATATGCGGCCAATTCATTTTTGTTTACTAACTGAACTAAAGTGTCTGTTTCAAAAACAGACTTATCTCCACTAATGTAATTGAAAACTTCAGGATTTAAAACGAAAAATCCACCGTTAACCCATCCGCCATCACCTAATGGTTTTTCTTGAAAAGATGTTACAGACTGTTTATCTAATATGAGAGAACCAAATCTACCAGGAGGTTGTACGGCAGTAACAGTAGCCATTTTCCCATGTTTTTTATGGAATGTAATAAGTTCTTTTATATTTACATTACTTAATCCATCACCATAAGTGAGGCAGAAAGGTTCGTCTCCGACATAATTTTGAATCTTTTTCACTCGGCCACCCGTTTCGGTATTTACACCAGTATCGATTAGTGTAACTTTCCATGGTTCTACACGATGAGAATGGCTAGTAATTGTATTATCGTTTAACTGTATTGTGAAATCAGACATGTGTAAGTTGTAATTTAGAAAGAACTCTTTAATTGCATATCCTTTATAGCCTAAGCAAATAATAAACTCAGTAATCCCGTAATGACTATACAAACTCATAATGTGCCATAGAATGGGCTTTGTTCCAATTTCAATCATAGGTTTCGGTTTTAAATGTGTTTCTTCCCCAATTCTTGTACCGTACCCACCAGCAAGAATAACAGCTTTCATTTTTTCCTCCTAAAATAAAAATTTATTATTTATACAGTATTCATGTTTTATGCAAATGAGATTGTTTTTGATTAAGCGAATGAAAATGTTTGAGGTGATGACGATGCAGAAAATATTACGGTTTGAATTTTGGGAATAATTCTTGATATTCAGGGTTATGACGGAGGTCTTGTGTTAGGTTACTAAGCTCTAAAAAACGTATGTCCAGTACTTCAGGAGATTGACCGTAATGTGTTTGAAGCCCCATTTGAATACCCCTTTTTGAAAGGGTAGGTGTAATTTGTAATTTTCTTGCTTTTGATTGTTCATTCCAAGGGCTAAAATAGAATTTTAAAATAAATGAAGGATAGTCATAAATTATATATCCGTGCCGCGAATGATGTCTACCAGGTAAATATGCACCGTCTAGATGATTGTGAATAAATCTCCAAGCACATCCTAGATTTGGGTTATAAGGGAAGACACCGTGGTATCGCTGTTCTACTAAGGGGATAGAATATCTAGGCTTTGAATAATTATAATTATGATTATCTATCATTAAAATCATTCTAATCGCATACATGTTTTGGCCTAGTGTATGAAGAGATGAAAAAAATTCTTCAGTATTATTACAACAAAAGAATTCAGTAGTATTTAAAACGATTTTCCAACCTGAAACTTCTCTTTCAATTTCCATCACTTCAATATCAGTATTAGTTGGATCAAACTCAAGAAATCTTGAATTTCGTACTTCCCAGTGGGGTGCTAATAGTTTACAAATCTCTACGGAACGATCTGTAGACCCTCTATTAATTAAAATGCCGTGATCGAATATTTTCGTGTGATGCATAAGCCACCATGGAAGTAGGTATTCTTCATTATAAAAATGAGAAATGATTGTCTTTTTCATGTTAATTCCCTCCTATACAAGCAATCGTTATTAGTAGGATATGCTTTTAAATAAGAAAGGTTAAAAAGGGCAGACAATGTAGTGATTAGGTAATAGTTTAGTGATTTTATTGTATGAATGTAGATTACTCGTATTGAATAATAATAGGGTGGAGCTTGGAATTTTGTATAAATTGTGAATAATAAACCGTCACGTTTGACTGTACAGTTTAAGTGTTGTATGATGTAAGTAATATAAACAAGGGGGGAAGATCGTTGGGAAGGTGTATCGAATCGGACAGTTGGCTCTCATGGCTCACGTGTCGAAACGAACGATTGATTATTATACGAATCTAGGTATCTTAAAAGCGGAGCGATCTCAATCTAATTATCGCTATTACGACGAAACAGCATTTGAGACATTACAATTTATTGAGAAGTGTAAAGAAATGCATATGCCGCTTTGTGAGATTAAAGAGAAAATCGAGGAGAAGAAGAAGCTGCTCGGTATCAATGAACACGTTTCGAAACAAGTGAATGAAGTGACAGACCATATTCATCGATTAGAAGTGGAGCTTACTGAGTTAAAACCGCTTTTAGATGAATTGACTGATTCACAACGTGAAAAAATATCGAAATCTTTATCAGGTCAAACGACAGCTTTAATACAGACACTTGCTCTATTATTATAGAATAAGTGAAATCCGACCTCTTTAATTTTTGTATCGGGCTATGTTTTCTAACAAACAAATAAGAAAACATTATAGTATACAGGAGGTGGACACCTTAGTTTTTTAACTAAGGGGATTCATTGGAAATATTTAATTTAGTCATGGTTGCGATTTTAATCGCATTTACTGGATTTTTCGTAGCAGCAGAGTTTGCGATTGTAAAGATACGTTCAAGTCGTATCGACCAGCTTGTTGCGGAAGGAAAACGCGGTGCTTTAGCAGCGAAAAAGGTAACAACAAATTTAGATGAATATTTATCTGCTTGTCAATTAGGTATTACAGTTACAGCTATGGGATTAGGTTGGTTAGGTGAACCGACAATTGAAAAGTTATTACACCCGTTATTTGAGAAATGGAACTTAAATCCTTCTATTTCATCAGTACTAACATTTGGTCTTGCTTTTATGATTATGACGTATTTACACGTTGTAGTAGGGGAATTAGCTCCAAAAACGATGGCAATTCAAAAGGCTGAAAGGGTAACGTTATTATTGGCAGGTCCATTAATGATGTTCTATAAAGTAATGTATCCATTTATTTGGGTATTGAACGGTTCAGCTCGTGTGATAACTGGTTTATTCGGTTTAAAGCCAGCTTCAGAACATGAAGTAGCTCATACAGAAGAAGAATTACGTCTTATCCTTTCAGATAGCTATGAAAGTGGCGAAATTAATCAAGCTGAATACAAGTATGTAAATAACATTTTTGAATTTGATAATCGCATTGCAAAAGAGATTATGGTACCGCGAACAGAAATCGTTGGTTTCTACCTGGAAGATTCAGTAGAAGAACACATGAAAGTGATCCAAAATGAGCGATACACACGTTATCCGATTTTTGGAGAAG
Organism: Bacillus sp. ME78; assembly: GCF_903970865.1. Classification (NCBI taxonomy): domain Bacteria; kingdom Bacillati; phylum Bacillota; class Bacilli; order Caryophanales; family Bacillaceae; genus Bacillus; species Bacillus sp. ME78. The sequence goes on along the minus strand of NZ_CAJCKK010000030.1, from coordinate 17,551 downwards.
ATAAAGATGATATTATCGGTATGGTCAACGTAAAAGATTTCTTTATTCGATATATGACCGAGGATCAAAAAGATTTATCATCTATTCGCTCGTATATGCGTCCGATTATTGAAGTGATGGAAACGACTCCAATTCACGATTTATTACTTCAAATGCAGAAGAAGCGAATTCCAATGGCTGTTTTATATGATGAGTACGGAGGAACAGCCGGAATTGTAACGCTTGAAGATATCTTGGAGGAAATCGTCGGCGAAATTCGTGACGAATATGATGAAGATGAAGCACCGCCAATTCAACATGTGAACGAGCAACATATTATTGTTGATGGAAAAGTGCTTATCTCAGAAGTGAAAGATTTATTTGGATTACACATCGAAGAAGATGATGTGGATACAATCGGTGGATGGATTATGATGCAAAATCATGAAATCGAAGAAGGACAACACGTTGAGGCGGAAGGTTATGAATTTAAAGTGTTAGAAAAAGACGCTTACCAAATTAAACGTGTTGAAATTCGTAAGATGGAACAAGAACAAGAAGAAGAGAAAGCAGCAACTGTGTAAGTTGCTGCTTTTCTTCTAAAGTACAAAAAATGAGAACTTAGGAGCGGATATTTTGATTCAAGAAGCCTTACGTGTATATCGATTACAATTGTATGTGATCTTTAGTGGTTTACTACTTATGTGGACGATTACTCCGTTTGGAAAACAAGTGACAGGGTTCGGTATTGGATTAGCAGTAAGCGCCTATTGTCTTTGGTTATTAGCTCGCAGAGTGGAGAAACTCGGAAAAAGTATCGTAATGAAGGAAAAGGCTCCTGGATTAGGAGTTTTAAACCGATTTGCAGCTGCTATTTTAGGAGCTATCATCATGTATGAAATTGAGCATGAAATGGAAATGTGGGCATTCGGTACAGGTATTTTAGGTGGTCACTTTTTAATGATTGCAAATTTAGCGTATGCAAATATGCAGTTAGTGAAAGAAGAAGAGAAGCAAAGAGAACATGCTTCGAAAAACATAGAGCTATGATGAAAGGGACCTAATCAGGTTCCTTTTTTAGTTTAGCGATATGATACAAGTAATCAAATTAATGACAAATATAATACGCTTCTTTTTTGTGTTTTTCAATAGTATGAAAAATAATAAAAAAATTTTAAAAAACCCATCGATTTCTAAAGGTTATGTATGTTATTATGACAAAAGACTTTTTGAAAGAGGTGGATACCAATGTTACAAGCGCTACTTATTTTTGTGCTTCAAATTATTTACGTTCCAATATTAACAATCCGTACGATTTTGCTTGTAAAGAATCAAACAAGATCCGCTGCTGGTGTTGGATTGTTAGAAGGAGCTATTTACATTGTCAGTTTAGGTATTGTGTTTCAAGATTTATCAAATTGGATGAACATCGTTGCCTATGTCATTGGCTTTAGTGCGGGACTGTTATTAGGCGGTTATATAGAGAATAAATTAGCAATTGGTTATATTACGTATCAAGTTAGTTTACTAGACCGTTGTAATGAATTAGTAGATGAATTACGTCACTCTGGATTTGGCGTTACAGTATTTGAGGGCGAAGGTATTAATTCTATACGTTATCGCTTAGATATCGTCGCAAAGCGTTCTAGGGAGAAAGAGCTTTTAGAAATCATTAATGAAATTGCACCGAAAGCGTTTATGTCTTCGTATGAAATTCGCTCGTTTAAGGGTGGATATTTAACGAAGGCGATGAAGAAAAGAGCGTTAATGAAAAAGAAAGATGAACATGCATCGTAAAAAAGAGGAGTAGTGCTGCATTAAAAGCGCAGTATAAGTCCAAATGTAAAAGGGAGGAATCTATTTTGATGTAGATTCCTCTCTTTTTTATTGTTAATTGAAAAACTAAATCGTATAATTATTTTTTCTACTCATCCTCAAATTAATGATTAGCCATATAACTTGAAAAAATACCGGTATGATAAACGCGATTAATATAACGATAAGTGATATGGATTTAATTTCAGGTGTTTGAATAACACCAGCACCATCAACCTCTCGTAACCAAATAATAGCGGCCCATATTCCAAAAACGATAATCCAAAATAGGTTACCAATCCACCAAGAAATCCATCGTTTTTTCATGTTAGCACCCCTTACATTTATCTACTGTTAAAAGTATATTTTCGTTCGTTACATTTATAATGAAACAACTTTAAAATTAGTTTTTAACTGTATATCTAACTTGTTTGAAGGTTACTATTTCTCCATCATCATTATCATCTTTCGTTTGCAAAAGTTGAACTTTTGGTTTGTAGTCTGTCCGATGAGCGTGTTCGATATCTTTAATGTTAAGCTTGTAGGATTCACCATTCTTTAGCTTTTGTTCTAACACTTTTTTATTAGCAACATAAATAAAAGTTACTTTATTTTCATCAATTCCCTCGGTCTTAATTTCTAACTCATTATCTTTTGCTGTGATCGTTGGTGTTAATAATTCCATACTGCCTTTCCCGCTTTCTAAAGAATTCTCTGCTATAGTTGAACATCCTGATAGTATGATTCCGGTGAATAGAAGAACAAGTAATTTCCTTTTCATAACATCCCCTCCGATTCTATGTGATTTTTGATTTTGGCATTGTTAGATTGCTAGTGTGGAGCGTAAATGTTTAGCTAGTACTCTTTTTATTGTACCATAATATGTAAATTAAAAAAGGCTGTATATCCAATGTAAGAGAGACTGAAAAATTTACTTATTGTTGTAAATTCGTGTGTTTTAGCTTCTATTTCACTCGAAATGTAGACGGGAGAAAGAAATTTTTTTATAGAAATTACAATTTTTACATTTTACAATAATGATAGGGAATAGATGAATTCATTTACTTCGGAGGTAGTTATTTGAACATTAATGAGAAGGCAATTGAAATGTTTGAACAAAATAAATATGAGGAAGCAATGGAACTGTTTCAACAAGCAGTACATGAATCTAGAGACGTACAATCTCTCAATAATCTGGCTTGGATGTACTTTTATGAGGAAGAGAATGATGATAAAGCTCTTGAATTAATAAGAGAAGTTGTTAAGTTGAATCCTTCTTCATACTTTCCTTATAACATCTTAGGGGACATTTACATGAAACAAGAAAAATGGACAGAAGCGAAAGAAGCATTACAAAAGTCTATTTCGATTCAACCATCAGATGAAGCATATCATAATGTAGCTGTAGCGCATTATAACCTTGGAGAGCTGGAAAAAGCTTCAGAATTTTTCTTGCGAGTTGCAGGGGATTCGGACTATATCATGTATAGCTATGTAAAATGTTTAATTGATTTAGAACGAACGACAGAAGCAAAAGATAAGTTAGATACTTTTAACAGGGAATCTGATAATTTTTTAGGGGAAATTAATGTAGCAGATTTATATGTTGAGTTGAATTGCTATAAAGAAGCAATTGAATGGTTCGAAAAGGGATACAAAGAATGCTGGAAAAGTCCTAATTGGATTAGTAGATTTGTGTATGCTCTATATAAAACGAATAATTTCTCCCGTATAAATGAAGTTATACGGGAATCTATCGAAGCGAAAACAGCAGAAATAAAAGATGTCGAGAATGAAGAAGTAGAAGACAACTGGACAGAGAAAGATAAGAAAGAGTTAATTGAGGAATATACAGAAGCGAATAATGATTATAAAACAATGATAGAACGTATTAAATCTGGATATGTTCCAGGGTTAGAATTTGAAACGGATTTTATAGGTGGGTGCTATTTGTTTGGTTGTAAAAGGCATAATCATCTTGAATATGAACAATAAAAAGATTCGACTGTCACATATGATGGTCGAATCTTTTTCGTTATAGGTCGCTTGTATTACATAGGTGTATATCCTCTTTAGAGGTCACTTTTTTTATATTTAAAATATGTAGTGATATAAAACCAATAAGTCCTATTCCGCCAAAAATAAGCCATGGTGTATACATTCCGCTTAAGTTGGATGTAAAAGATGTACCGGTATAATTACCAATGATAAAACCAAATGCGAGTGATAGTTGATAAAATCCGAAGAAAGTGGCTGTATATGATTCATTACTGTAATTTGCAATAGCGATATCAGCGTTAGGTAATACGAGTGTTTCACCGATTGTAAATAAAATTACACAAATAAAGAGCCAATATGGGTGTTGAAATAAAGGAATGAGTAAAAAGGAAATACTCATTAATAAAACACCGTATTTAATAATTGAAAGTGTGTTGTATTTGTGGAATAATTTTCGGAATAATACCATAAATATGACGCCTGTTATCGCATTTATCGTAATAACGAGTGTAGCAAGTTGATTGCTACTACTAATGTTTTTCATATGAAGTGGAAGTGCGACAGTAAGCTGAGTAAACATAATATAGAAGAAAATCATGATAAAGGAAAACAGAAGGAAAGACTTGTTTTGTAAGATGGCCTGTATTCCTAATGTAATAGACGTGTTTTCAGTAGTGACTTGGAAGTGATTTTTAAGTAAGTAAAAGATAAAAGCGAATAACAGCATAAGTGATCCTGTTAGAGAGAAGGTATAGATTGGATCAAGTAAGAGTAAGAACCCTCCTGCAATTGGTCCGATTATTGCACCGCAATTAAAGCTAAGGTTTAAATATGTAAATAAATTTTTTCTCAAATGAGCTGGTTGTGAACCGAATATGGCGCGCGCAGCAGGTTCGTAAAATGCAGTTCCGAAGCCAATAAGTGCAGAAGAAATAGAAATTGTATAGAAATCAGAGCATATTCCTAAAGCGATAAATCCGATTCCTCTCAAAAATAAACCGGCTATCATCATAATGATATAGCCTATTTTGTCAGCAATTAACCCTGAGAATAATGGGATAACTCGTGATGTAATTGTCATAACCGTCAACACTGTTCCTACTTGGACAGCAGAAAAATGAAGAAAGGTTAATAGATAAATAGCTAAAAATGCGTATACTGCAAAATACCCAAAAGACATAAAAAATGAAGAAATAAGCATGAAACGTATCGGTGTTGAGAAAATTTTCATAGAAATCCTCCTAATTACGTAACCAGTAAAATTATTTGATGGTTAACTATTTTATACTATAATTATACATAAAGTCAGAAAAAAGTAAATTTTAAGAAGAAGGTGGATCGAATTGAATCAAAACGCTCCAAATGAACTAGAATATATTCGGGAATTTTTAAATACATGGAGAATACCAAACGATACGAGAGAGCCAATTGATTTGCTGCAAACAGAAGAAGACATAAAGCTCTTTATGAAAGAATATTTTGATGAAGAGTTTCCATTTCATACAATAGAGGAATTAAGAGGTTTTCGGGAAGATATTCGGATGACAATTGAAGGCGAAGGATCATTGCAAAAATGGTTAGAGAAATACCCATTTCATGTACATATAAAGGATGATATGAAAGGTATTACATATGAACCGGTATATGAAGAGAATGTGTATACAAAAGTGTTAAGCATTGTGTTAATGTCAATTCAAGAAAATGTGTGGGGAAGGTTAAAAGCATGTCCAGATTGTCGCTGGGTATTTTATGATCATTCGCGAAATGGAAGTAAAAGATGGTGCGGCATGTATGCTGGAGAAGAAGGAGGAAGAGCATGCGGTACGATTGCGAAAGTGAAAAACTACCGGGCGAAGAGAAAAGGGCGATCTGGTTATGATATGTAATTAATATTAGAGAAAGAAAAAAGGATGGGGGAATGTAGAATATGAAAGGTACGCAAATGTTAGTTTTAAATAAAAAGTGTTGGGATACAGTTGCACCTTATTTCTTTCAAGTGGATTGTTTACCTAAATATGGTCCGTATACGGCGTCTGAAGATGAGATTCGTTTGTTCGATTCAATCAGAAAGAAAAAGGTTCTTGATATTGGCTGTGGAAGTGGGCATTCGTTGCAATATATGGCGGAACAAGGGGCAGAGGAATTATGGGGGCTTGATCTTTCGAGTACACAAATTGAAATAGCGAATAAGACGTTAAAGGATTGGAATCCAAAGTTAGTATGCGGAGCAATGGAAGAAGAAGGAGATATTCCGAAAGGATATTTTGATATTGTATATTCCATTTATGCATTAGGTTGGACTTCGGATTTAAGAAAAACGTTGGAACTGATTTATTCATATGTAAAGCCAGGGGGAAGTTTTATTTTTAGTTGGGAGCACCCAGTATATTCAAACTTACAGTATGGTACGGAAGAAGTTGCTATAAAGTCTTCTTATCATGAGGAAACGCCCATTACGTTTGAAACATTTAAAGGAGAAAATGTACAAGCGACATTATATAAGAGAAAAATAAGTACATACATAAATGAGTTAAATAGAGCGGGATTTAAAATTGAGAGAATAGAAGAGCCTGAACCATCGAGCTCGTTTGATGAAGAACTAACTGAGCTGTCTACGAAATATTATTCTTTATATAAAGCTAGGATGGTGCCAACTACTTTTATTATGAAAGCTAGAAAGTAAACTGTTTTTATAAAAGAAGCCTATCATTTCAAACAAATGATAGGCTTCTTTATTTTAATAAAATTGAGGTTAAATGTGTACTTTTGTTATAAAAATGCATTTCATATAAAAAGTGTAATTATTTTTGGGGAGGGGGATTGTTGTGCGTCATCATAGAAATTGCAAAAAATTCGGAGTGGCACTGCCTCTTCCGCTTATAGGAGCAACTGGTCCGACAGGTAATAGTGGTCCAATCGGTCCAACTGGAGGGCATGAAGGTCCTGTTGGTCCTACAGGGGTGACTGGACCGACGGGAGCAACTGGGCCCCAAGGTCCTCAAGGTATCAGGGGGATACAAGGTCCCCGAGGGACAACAGGAGCACAAGGAATACAAGGAGCTATTGGTGATACAGGAGAGCAAGGTATAACTGGCCCAACTGGTCTCCAAGGTGCTCAAGGATTAATTGGAAACCAAGGTTTAATTGGTGATATTGGAGTACAAGGATTAGAAGGAATACAAGGAGCTACGGGTCCTGCTGGTAGTCAAGGTATACAAGGCACACAAGGAATACAAGGGGAAATAGGTGAGCGAGGACAAACAGGGGCACAAGGAATGCAAGGAGAGAGAGGCATAACTGGAGTCTCGGGTGTAACTGGTCCACAAGGTCCTCAAGGTGTTCAAGGAATAAAAGGAGAGCAAGGGGCTATTGGTATACAAGGAGAAGACGGCCTCCAAGGGATACAAGGAATTATTGGAGAGGAAGGGCCACAAGGAGCTCAAGGAATACAAGGTGAAGTGGGTCCAACTGGTTCTACTGGAATACAAGGTGCTCAAGGGATAAGTGGAATAAAGGGGATAACAGGTGCAATAGGTTTACAAGGCCCACAAGGTGTGCAAGGAATACAAGGTATAACGGGAGCAATAGGTTTTCAAGGGATAAAGGGAATAAGAGGTATTACGGGAGCGACGGGTAGTATTGGTATTCAAGGCTTAGAAGGACCACCGGGCGGTCCGACGGGAACAACCGGTCCAGTTGGTCCATCTAGTGGAGTGACTGGTCCATCAGGTCCACCAGGTCCACCAGGAGGTCCAACAGGTCCAACGGGAGCGACTGGTTCAACAGGTGTAAGCGGAGGGATAGGACCAATTGGAGCGCAAGGAGTGCAAGGTATAACCGGTCCAACAGGTCATCAAGGTGTAAGGGGAGCGCAAGGTTCCCAAGGTGTAGTTGGAGCAGTTGGAGTACAAGGTGCACAAGGTCCTCAAGGTAACCAAGGTATAACAGGTCCAACTGGTGCAGAAGGTTCTCAAGGAATACAAGGTCCGCTGGGAGTAACTGGTCCAACTGGTGCAGAAGGTCCTAAAGGTATTCAAGGTATTCAAGGTGTAATAGGTCCAACAGGTGCACAAGGAATGGTGGGAATACAAGGCGTATCCGGTCCAGTTGGTGTTACAGGAGCGGAAGGAACTCAAGGTGCACAAGGAATCCGAGGAGCAACCGGTCCTGCTGGAGCACAAGGTATACAAGGAGTTCAAGGAAGTCAAGGGGAAACAGGAGCAGCTGGAACACAAGGTCCTCAAGGTGTTCAAGGGATACAAGGGACTACCGGATTGACAGGTACACAAGGTGCCCAAGGTCCTCAAGGAGTGCAAGGAATAATAGGACCGACTGGAGCTATTGGTTTGCAAGGTCCTCAAGGATTACAAGGAATAACGGGTCCAACAGGAGCTCAAGGAGTGCAAGGAATACAAGGTGTGCAAGGAATTATCGGTCCAACAGGTGCACAAGGAATTAGAGGCCCCCAAGGAAATACAGGGGAAATTGGTATAACAGGACCTCAAGGAGTCCAAGGAGCGCAAGGTAGTCAAGGGCCCCAAGGTCCACAAGGAAATGTTGGAATTACAGGTGCAACGGGTGAAACTGGGGCAACTGGAGCAACCGGGGCAACTGGACCACAAGGTGTGCAAGGAGTGCAAGGGATTACGGGAATACAAGGAATAACGGGAACGACAGGAATTACAGGTGCAACGGGTCCGCAAGGAATACAAGGTATACAAGGAGTTCAAGGTTTGCAAGGCCCAACTGGAGCAAGTGGAGTGACAGGTGCTAGTGGTAGTATAGGACCAGTTGGAGCGCAAGGTAGTCAGGGGCAAAACGGAGCGGTTGGACCTACAGGCGCAACTGGTAGCGTAGGAGCAATAGGCTTCTCGGGAATAGTAGGAGTGACTGGAGCGACTGGTTTACCTAGTGGGGGCGGTTATTTCTTTTCCACTGCAACGAGTGCAATTGCAGCGAATGCGCTAATACCAATCAATTCTGGTTCTACAATTTTTGGATCAGGAATTAGTTTAACAAGTGCAACAACTGTAACGTTGAGTACGCCGGGAATATATTTAGTAAGTTATTATTTTCAAGGTGATCCAACTGCCGGAAATGAAACGATTTCAGTAAGGCTGACGTTAAACGGAACACAAGTCGCAGGGAGTTTTATTTTTTATGTTACAGCAGGTTTTGTATTGGAACCAGCGATTTCTAATACGATGATAATTCAAGTTACTTCTTCAAATTCCACCTTGTCATTACAAAATGGTCCATTAGCTATTGGGCATGTAACGACATTAGCGGGAGTAATAACAGCTAGCTTAAACATATTACAAATAGTTTGATGCGTTACAAACGGGAGGAGATGCTTGTGAAGAATCAAGATAAGTGTAGCAAGTTTCAAGCACCTATTCCTTTTCCACCGCCAGGTATTACGGGGCCCACTGGACCAACCGGTCCAACCGGTGCTTTAGGTGGACCGACTGGACCACAAGGAATACAAGGCGTACAAGGTCCAATCGGTCCAACTGGTCCTCAAGGAATACAAGGAGTGCAAGGGGTGCAGGGAGAAAATGGTCCAACAGGCCCAACAGGTTTAACTGGACCACAAGGTTCTCAAGGTAATCAAGGACCTATGGGAGAACGAGGGCCACAGGGAATACAAGGTGTTCAAGGAATTCAAGGTGAAAGAGGTCCGACTGGTCCAACTGGTATTCAAGGGATACAAGGAATTCCTGGCCCAATAGGTCCAACCGGTCCAACAGGAATACAAGGTATACAAGGAATGCAAGGAGAAATCGGGTTAACAGGTCCAACAGGAATACAAGGTATACAAGGAGTACAAGGAGAAAATGGTCCAACCGGTCCAACTGGAAATACTGGTATACAAGGTGTGCAAGGTAATTTAGGGAGTAGTGGTTTACAAGGTGTAACAGGAATACAAGGAATACAGGGTCCGATTGGTCCAACAGGCCCAACCGGTTCTCAAGGGATTCAAGGGGAACAGGGTCCAATAGGGCCACAAGGAGAAACTGGTGTTCAAGGTTTACAAGGTCCCCAGGGAGAAATGGGGCAGGTAGGTCCAACAGGTTCTCAAGGAATTCAAGGAGTGCAAGGTGAAATCGGTCCAACAGGCCCAACTGGTTTACAAGGTGATCCCGGTCCAACAGGCCCGACAGGAGCAACTGGGATAACTGGTCCGACAGGTTCTGCAACAGGTCCGACGGGAGCAACAGGTCCAACGGGGCCACCGGGAGGCCCGACAGGTCCAACAGGTCCAGCAGGATCACCAGGGGGCCCAACAGGTCCGACGGGAGCAACAGGGGCAACAGGGGCGACAGGAGCAACAGGAGCAACTGGAATCCAAGGAGTGCAAGGAATACAGGGTCCAACAGGAGCAACCGGTTTAACAGGTTTGCAAGGAGTACAGGGGCCGATGGGAGCAACGGGTCCAACGGGTGATCAAGGCATTCAAGGTCCACAAGGGATAACAGGTCCAACGGGAGCAACCGGACCGACGGGAGAAACGGGTCCCCAAGGTCTACAAGGAATCCAAGGTCCACAAGGGATAACGGGTCCAACAGGAGTAACGGGCCAGACGGGATTGACTGGTGCAACTGGACCGACCGGAATCCAAGGCATACAAGGAATAACAGGAGCGACAGGGGGAACGGGAGTAACAGGCCCAACAGGTGCTACTGGCCCAACGGGCTTAACTGGAGCGACAGGATCATCTGCTATATCTACAGGTGGTGGCTATTTCTTCTCTACATCAACAAGTACAATTGCAGCAAATACTAACATTCCAATTAATTCTGGATCCACTGTATATGGAACTGGTGTATCTTTAACTAGTGCTACGACAGTCACAGTAGCGACGCCAGGAATATATTTAGTAAGCTACTATTTCCAAGGGGATGCAAATGGTGGGAATGAGACAGTATCTGTGAGATTACTATTAAATGGAACGCAACTAACAGGGAGTTTTATACAAAACGTAACGACATCAACTGTAGTAATCGAACCAGCCATTTCAAATACACTTCTTGTGAATGTGACGAGTGCCAATTCAACATTAATATTACAAAATGGCCCGTTAGGTGTAGGGCATGTGACTACTATAGCAGGTGCGATTACAGCAAGTTTAAATGTAGTGAGAATTTTATAAAGAATATAAAAAACACAAGGAATGTCTTTGTAAGACACACCTTGTGTTTTTTAATATTAAATAAACATTTTCTTTATCTTTTCGGTTGAAAAATATGCTGAAAGAAGTATTTGTGATGTAAGTTATCTACAACTTTATTTGCTTGATATGTGCGTTGTTTTTCAATTCGTAGTCTTTGCTCCATCATTTTTATTGCGTGATCAGATAAACGTAACATAATACATTCTCCTTTTCTATAAATATAGGTGACTATTTGATATCGATCCCATATTTATAATTAAGGAGGCAAAATGTGTAACATAGGCAAAAAGCACCTTCCTCTCCCATTACGCTTACGAGGTTAGCTGTCGGACTCGGGAAGTGAGAGTTTCCCTACTTAAAAAAGATTCGCCCCAAGTAGCATAGCTACAAAAATGGTTCCCCCGCTCCAAAATTTGGACTCAGCAAAAGGTTTTATAAAGTAAAAAATAACATAAAGGAGCGGAAAAGTCAAATTATTTTGTGTATTCTGTCTTTTTTAATTGCGTAAGAATCATACCGTCAGGAAGTATTGTATCTGCTACTGTAATGAATCCGTGTTTTTTATATAAAGTAATAGCAGGGGTATTGGCTTTACCTGTTTGTACAATGTATGTCATTGAAGAGGGAAACATGTTAAATATATAAATTAGGAGTTTCGTTGCGATTCCTTTTTGAAAAAAATCGGGCGATACAACTAGCCTATGGATATCGATTAGTTTTTCTTCTTGTACAAAAGAAATAAAACCGACAAGTTTATTTTCAGAAAAATATCCATAGAATGTTTCAACGCAATTTTGAATATCGTTTACAGTATCATATAAACGAGGTATGGCAGTACTATTTAAGTAGTCTGCTTCAATTTTATAAGCTGGAATTTGAACCTGTAAAATGGATGTTGCTACTTCAAAAGAAGTGGAATTTAACTTAAGAATCATAGATAATGAAGCCTCCTTTAAATATGGTATATGAATATAATTGCTTTATGGGTGAGTTTGACAATATTTTTCTTTTTTGCATATAATATATGTATCTCCATATGTAAAATAGTAGTAAATATATTTCTATAGTGAAATATGATTAGCAATGATAAATACATATGTTTGTATTAAATCATACAAACTATAATAGAAATGGAGGACTAAAAATGGGATGGATTATCACATTAATAGTTGGTGCTATTATAGGTGCAATTGCTAGTTCTATAACAGGTAAAAATTTCCCAGGTGGTATGTTCGGAAATATTATCGCAGGTTTATTAGGTGCTTCGTTAGGTGGTAGATTATTTGGATCCTTTGGGCCATCATTTGGTGGGATTCATGTCGTGCCAGCATTATTAGGTGCAATCGTGTTAATTTTTATTGTATCATTTGTAGTGAAAGCTGCAAAGAAATAGATATATAGATTATGATGAAGAGCCCTGAATAAGGGCTTTTCATCATTCGAAGAGGTGGTTTCATTGGAGAAAATAAATATAAGAAAAAGAGATAAGTTAAGAAAGTTTTTTAGAGAACAAAATTATTTGGCGGTATTACTTGGATTTGCGTTATTGTTCATTAATATTTTATTGCTAACAAAAATATCATTTGTTTTTACACCGTTTATCGTATTTTTAAAAACAATTTTCTTCCCAGTACTATTAGCAGGCGTGCTATTCTATATTTTACATCCATTCGTTTCGCTTTTAGAAAAGAAAGGTGTTTCAAGAATCGTATCGATAGCTTCCATATATTTAATCGTACTAGGATTATTTGTATTTTTAGTTGTAACGGTTATCCCTATTATTAAAGATCAAATTGATGCATTAATTGATAACTTACCGTATTTTGGCCATGAGATTGAACAAGCAGCACGTAGATTCGGGGAAAGTAATTTACTCGGTAAAATTCAAGAGAATTTAAATATTAATGTTGCGAATATGGTAAAAGAATACACAGTTGATTTTACAAAGTCATTATCATCAGTAACTGGGAATGTAACTGGATTTTTGAGTACTGTTACAGAGGTTGTTTTAACATTTGTAATGGTTCCATTTATATTGTTCTATCTTTTAAAAGATGGTGAGCAATTGCCGAATCACTTTTTAAAGTTTATTTCAGAGCAAAGACAACCAGCAGCAATGAGAATACTAGATGATATGCATTATGCGATTAGTTCGTACATTAGAGGGCAAATTATAGTTAGCTTGTTTATCGGTATTATGCTATTAATCGGTTACCTTATTATCGGTATTAAATATGCAGTACTACTCGCTATTTTAGCGATGATTGTAAATATCGTTCCGTACGTAGGACCAATTATCGCAATTACACCAGCGTTAATTATTGCGTTTATTGATTCGCCAGGGATGGTTTTAAAGGTAATTATTGTAATGATGGTTGTACAATTAGCAGAAGGTAAATTTATTTCTCCGCAAGTTATGGGTAAGAAGTTAGATATTCACCCAATTACAATCATATTTATCATTTTAACTGCCGGAAACTTATTCGGGATTATGGGCATTATTTTAGCCATTCCAGGATATGCGATATTAAAAGTGTTAGTTACACACGGTTATAGATTTGTTAAGTTGAATACATGAAAAAAAGAGCTAAAACAGTGGGAACTGTTTTAGCTCTTTTTTATTAACAATTCATTTGCATATTGGCGCGCCCATTGATCCGCTTCCAATATAGCATCAAGTGAAGGATCTATTACATTATGATGAGCTTCAACTGTTTTGTAAATTGTTTTTTCAATATCGAAAAAGGCAATTTCATTTTTTAAGTATAGTGCATTCGCAATTTCATTTGCTGCATTTAATACAGCGGGAGTAGTACCACCGATTTTGCCACATTCATATGCGTATTGTAGACAAGGGAACTTCTCTAAATCTGGTTTTTCAAAATGTAAACTACCCATTTCTAATAAATTTAATTTTTCATAGGAAGAAGGTAGCCGAGTAGGATAGTGAAACGCATATTGAATCGGCATTCTCATATCAGGAGCACCGAGCTGTGCCATAACTGATCCATCAATAAATTCTACTAAAGAATGAATGATACTTTCTTTATGAATCATTACATCAATTTTTTCATACGGAATATCAAATAGCCATCTCGCTTCCATTACTTCAAAGCCTTTATTCATTAATGTGGCAGAATCAATCGTTAGTTTTGCACCCATTAACCAGTTTGGATGTTTTAAAGCGTCCTTAGCTTGTAATGTTTGCATTTCTTCACGTGTTTTATCACGAAAAGCACCACCGGAAGCTGTTACAATTAACTTCTCAATCTCTTTATTATTTTCTCCGTTTAAACATTGGAAAATAGCTGAATGCTCACTATCTACTGGAATTAAGCGACATCCGTTTTGTTTCGCTAGTTCAGTTACGATATGTCCAGCTGCAACCAAAGTTTCTTTATTAGCAATAGCGATATCTTTCTTCGCTTTTAATGCTTCAATTGTTGGGAGTAATCCTGAAACACCTACAACAGAGCTTAATACAAGATTTGAATCAGGGTGAGTAGCTACTGCAATTAAGCCATCAGTCCCGTGTGTGATTTTTGTATTTGCTGAAATACGCGTACGAAGCTTGTCTGCTAAGTCTTTTGTCGCAACGCTTACAATACGAGGTTGAAACGTTTTGATTTGTTGCTCAAGAAGATCGATATTATAATTTGCGGTTAAACCGACGATTTTAAAATGTTCAGGATGAGCTGAAACGACATCTAATGCAGATGTGCCGATGGATCCTGTTGAACCTAAAATTGATATATATTTTACCATGAAAAAACCTCCAAAGTTGTTTCGAATATTTCTGCAAACCTATATAACATTAGACAATTGAAGTGGAAATTCCTGCTATATAAAATAGAAAATTAGGGTTTGTTTGGAAGTGAAATGTGATAAACTGTAAAAAATAACGAAAAAGCAATGAAAGAGAAGAGTACATATTCGAAACTTTTTAGAGAGCTGATGTGTGGTGGAAATCAGTAAGGGATGAATATGGAATGGGCTCTGGAGCTTCTAACTGAAATGAGTAGGTAAAGACGGTTACTTCACGTTAAGAAGTTGAAGTGAGCTATAATGATAGCTAATTAAGGTGGTACCGCGGGAGTCTCTCGTCCTTTTTTAAGGATGAGAGGCTCTTTTTATTTTGAGAAAGGAGGAGTTAGTGTGAGTGAGAAAATAATGTTAACAGGAATTAAGCCAACAGGTTATCCGCATTTAGGAAATTATATTGGTGCGATTAAACCTGCATTACAAATGTCAAAGAATAATGAAGGAAAAGCATTGTACTTTATAGCTGATTATCATGCATTAAATGCTGTTCATGATCCAGAGAAGTTCAGCAGTTATACGAAAGAGGTAGCAGCTACTTGGTTATCGCTTGGACTTGGGGAAGATGTTGTTTTTTATCGGCAAACAGAAGTATCGGAGATTCTAGAATTAGCTTGGATTTTAGCTTGCCTAACTCCGAAAGGTCTTATGAACCGTGCTCATGCGTATAAAGCGAAGGTGGAGCAAAATAAAGAAGCGGGTTTAGAGGTAGATGCAGGAGTGAATATGGGATTATATACGTATCCGATTTTAATGGCGGCGGATATATTACTATTTCAAGCTACTCATGTACCAGTTGGGAAAGATCAAATTCAGCATATTGAAATTGCACGTGATATTGCGACGTATTTTAATCATACATTCGGCACGACATTTACACTTCCGGAGTATGTAGTGCAAGAAGAAGGAGCAATATTACCAGGACTTGATGGAAGAAAGATGAGTAAAAGTTACGGGAATGTAATCCCATTATTTGCAGAGAAAGAAAAACTACGAAAGTTAATATTTAAAATCAAAACAGATTCTTCACTTCCAAATGAATCGAAAGAATTAGAAACATTATTTATGATATATAAAGAGTTTGCGATGGAAGATGAAATACAGTCGATGCGTGAAAAGTATGAGACTGGAATCGGATGGGGCGATGTGAAAAAAGAGTTATTTCGCGTTGTAGACCGTGAGTTAGCTGGACCTCGTGAGAAGTATGCAATGTATATGAATGAGACAAATTTATTATATGAAGCATTAGAAAGAGGTGCTGATAGGGCACGGACTATTGCGAAGGTAAATTTAGCGGAAATTAAAAAACGGATTGGATTTGAGAGGGGGCGCTGAGCGTTCCCTCGTTTTTCGATATAAATTATTCTTCATATCGATACGTAGAGCAAGGAGTTCGCACTTCTTTTCCGAACTTATTAGTTGCATATATTAAAAAGTATGCTAATATAGGGTTACTTATTAAACGTGTTTAATAAGTTTAATTAAAGGTACTTATTAAAGATGTTTAATAAGTGCACCCCATATAATAAAAAGGAGAGGATTGTATGAAAACGGAGAAAGAAAAGATGGTGGTAGGAGAAATGTATATTGCGGATGACGAAGAATTGGTGGCTGATAGGGGGGAGGCAAAACGTTTAACACGCCTTTATAACGAGGCGATGGAGACAGGAGATGAGAGGCGTTTTACATTATTAAATCAGCTTTTAGGTTCTTCAGCTGATGGGAAAGCCCAAATTAATCCTGATTTTCGTTGTGATTACGGCTACAATATCCATGTTGGAAAGAGCTTTTTCGCAAATTTCAATTGTGTGATTTTGGACGTTTGTGAAGTTCGAATCGGTGATAATTGTATGTTTGCACCTGGTGTTCACATTTATACTGCTACTCATCCATTACATCCGGTGGAACGAAACTCTGGCAAAGAATATGGAAAACCGGTAAAGATAGGTAACAATGTTTGGGTTGGCGGAGGCGCTATTATTAACCCTGGTATTTCAATTGGAGATAATGTTGTAATTGCTTCAGGGTCAGTTGTGACAAAAGATGTACCTAATAATGTAGTTGTTGGTGGTAACCCAGCTAAAGTTATTAAAACGATAGACTTATAGAAATCGTTTTTTATGAGTGCATGAATAAACAGATGTCGTATCGTATAGAAAAGGTGAAAGATGTTTCATATAAAGAAAAATAGTACGGAAAATCGTACGAAGACATTACTTACTTCTTGAAACGCTCTTTTTCGTATTTGTTTTGCCGGTTTTCTCGTTTGCTGTAAGTTTCTATCATGCCTTTCGAGAGGACTCCCACCTCTAAACGTAAGTGAAGGTGGTGAGGTGAATCGAAAGAAATATTTTATTTTCAAGAAAACAATAGAAACATACGTTCTGTTTTGCTGTAATATCCTTAACAAGGAGGTGAATAAAATGACAAAGGAAAATCCGTCAAACTATAAAACTCTTCAAATTTGGATTAAAAAAGGGCATCGTATGTATTCTTATTTTCAAGAATGTTGTCATAACGCTAAGAACATGTACAACACCACAAACTTTTATATACGCCAGGTGTACACTGGATTAACACAAGAAAAAGAGTTGCAGCCTTTGCAAAAAGAAGTTCTGGATCATATTCATAAAAATATTGATAAGATGAATGACACACAACGTCTTGCCTATCAGAAGAAATTGGAAAAAGAGAAATTAAAGCCTAAAGAAGAACAGAAAGAGATTACATGTAATTTGTTTTCAGAACCTAATTTTGAAAAACCTT
>NZ_CAJCKK010000029.1:0-58484 GCF_903970865.1 Bacillus sp. ME78 | reverse complement strand
AAATTGACGTTTCACGTTGTTTGTTTCGTTCAGTTTTCAAAGAACTACTTGGTCGCTCATTTGCGACTTCCTTATGTTAACATCTTCGTTTTTCGATGTCAACTAAGTTTTTCAATTTCTTTTTTGTCGTTTTCTGCGTTTCCGCATCAGCGACGTTTATTAATTTACCATATACAAACTATTAACGTCAACACTTTTTAATAAAAAGTTCTTTTTCTTACATAACGAATACATTCCTCTGCGTTAGCAACTCTCCGAAATAAACAAAAAATGATTTTATATCTTTCTTCCATCGCCTTTTTTACAACTTCATGAATACGCTCATCTTCAAAATCAAATAAAAGTTCCTCTAACTCTCTCTTTAATATGTATTCCATCTCTTTTCTCTCTTCTTTTGTCAACATCAGCCCAAGCAAATGATCACCTCAATAATTCCTTACGTAACAATAAACGTTTCGCTCATTTTCACTTATTACAATCCTATCATTCATTATATCCACTACTTACGATATTAATCCTTTGTTCTCTTTTTTATATTTACAGCATATATGTAACTGAAAAGGATTGGACAAAGGGGCGTAATATTATGTTTTTCTTTTTTATTACGAGTAAGAGAACTTTTAAACACATTAGCTTAATAGTGATACTTTCCTTATTTACAGCATGGCTACTCTTTTTAAAAACATATTCACATGAATCTGCTTTTTCAACTGCTACAGGTCCTAAAGTAATTTACAAAGGAGATACCGCTAAAAAGCAAGTTGCATTTACGTTTGATATTAGTTGGGGAGACAAAAAAGCAATTCCAATCCTTGATACTCTTAAAGAAAGACAAATTAAGAATGCAACCTTCTTCCTTTCTGCTGCATGGGCCGAAAGACACCCCGATATTGTAGAGCGCATCATGAAAGATGGACACGAAATTGGTAGTATGGGTTACAATTACACATCCTATACTTCTCTAGAGACGAACGAAATAAGACGAGACCTTTTACGAGCACAAGATGTTTTTACAAAACTTGGGGTAAAACAAGTCAAGCTGTTACGTCCACCTAGTGGCGAATTTAACAAGGTAACCCTTAAAATTGCAGAATCACTCGGATACACCGTCGTGCATTGGAGTAATAATTCCAACGATTGGAAAAACCCAGGTGTAAATCACATCGTTTCCACCGTCTCTAATAATTTGAAAGGTGGAGATATTGTCTTATTACACGCATCCGATTCTGCCCTTCAAACAAATAGAGCTTTACCGCTGCTCCTGCAAAAATTAAAAAGTGATGGATATGAGCAAATATCCGTATCACAACTTATTTCCAACACAAGTACGAAAAGTGAAGATGTGAAATAGCTTCGTCCCTACTACTCTTCACGTATAAAAAGCTCTACTACCTTTCAAAAAGGTGATAGAGCTTTTTTAATCACACCATTTCCAGTAATATAACTGCTGATATATAAAACCTCTCTCTATTAAGCAGATTTACTCGTTTTTCCGATTAAACGATGTAATACAAGTAATTGATATGCATTACATAACAATAGCGGTATAACCATTAAATATAACCAATCTGTATCATTAATCCGAAGCGCCGGTACCCATTCAAGAATCGTTACAACAACCATAAAGAACAGAGCTGGCACAAATGCTTTTTTATTTGTTTCTTTACTTTTTACATAAGCAACAATTGCTCCAAACACAAATAAAATTCCGGCAACAAGTATGTTATTCCCCAATGAGATTTCTCCATTTGCAATAAGTACAGATCTTAAATACACAAAATCAAATAATACGAATGCAATAAAAAAGAGCTGGACTGCATTCCATAAAGACGATGAGCGAAACATCCCTAGTCCAAAACGATGGATTGTTAAATATGCAAAGAATCCCATTTGACTTATAACGCTAAAAATAAATCCTACACCCATCAACCAGAAAGATACCGCTAAAATCTCCTTAACGTCGAAATTTTGAAAAAATTCATTGTACCTGTCCCACTCCAAAACAAAACCAATAATAACTGTGCTAATCCCACCAAGAAACAACGTCGTTAAAAATAGTCGTACCCACTTGCGGCTATTCACAACACATCCCCCATTATCCTTATATTTCTAATTAAATTGTATCAATGACAATTTCAAAAAGCTAGCCATGTTCATGTATAAATTCCTTAAAGATATTTATATTAAAAAGAGAGAACTGTGCTGAAAGGAGTTCCAACTTATGAAACGGATACTATTCATTTTCGTTTCTTCTTTTCTACTTATCGCACTTGTAGCATGCGCACAAGGAAAAGAAACGAAATCCGAACTAGATTACGATCAAACAAAGAAAATGATTGTTGATATTTTAAAAACAGATCAAGGTAAGAAAGCTATTCAAGATGTATTAACTGATGAAAAAATGAAACAAGCACTCATACTAGATGAAACAGTAGTAAAGAAAACGATTGAAGATGCCATGGTATCCGATAAAGGGCAACAATTCTGGGAAAAGCTCTTTAAAGATCCTGAGTTCTCATCAAAGTTTGCTAAAAGTATGGGGAAAGAACAAACCCAATTAATGAAAACCTTATTAAAAGACCCTGAATACCAAGCAGGCGTTATAGAAATTATGAAAAATCCTGAAGTAGAAAAAATGATGTTACAAACAATGAAGAGTAAAGAATACCGTCAATATCTACAACAAGTACTAACAGAAACTACTGAAAGTCCACTCTTCCAAGCCAAGATGATTGATATCATTAGTAAAGGTGTACAAAAGGCTGAAAAAGGTGGATCTGATAAGAAAGAAGCAGGCGGTGACGGCGGTTCTCAAGGCGAGAAGAAGGAAGAACAGTAAAAAATAATAACTATAATAACGAGTGGACAATGTATAAATTGTCCACTCGTTATTACTTTATCTTGCTATTAACAGACAAAATGGCCCTCTAGTTAAGCGAAAGGTTTACTAGTTGTTGCCAGTAACAGATGAGCCCCACTGATTAAAGTTTCGCTTTATTTTTGTGTAACAGCTGTTTTATCAATTACTGTTTCAGCTATTTTACTATAAATAATGCCGGTTGTATGTGTATCTTCATATACCGAAGGAGCAAAGTCTTCTTTATTCCAATCGGGTTGTTGCAGTGGAATACGACCAAGAACATTCGTTTGTAGTTCGGTAGCTAACTTATCTCCCCCACCTCTTCCAAATACATATTCTTTCTCACCAGTTACCTTACTTTCAAAATATGCCATGTTCTCAACAACACCGAGAATACTATGTTCAGTGCGTAATGCCATCGCTCCAGCACGCGCTGCTACAAACGCAGCTGTTGGATGCGGCGTCGTTACAATAATCTCTTTGCAAGATGGCAACATTGAGTGCACATCTAACGCAATATCACCTGTGCCTGGTGGCAAATCTAATACTAAATAATCTAAATCGCCCCATTCTACTTCTGTGAAGAAGTGGTTTAACATTTTCCCAAGCATAGGTCCTCTCCAAATAACTGGTGCATTATCCTCTACAAAGAAGCCCATTGAGATTACCTTTACACCTAAACGTTCCACCGGAATTATCTTATCACCTCTTACGATGGGACGTTTTTCTATCCCCATCATGTCTGGCACACTAAAACCGTAAATGTCCGCATCAATAATACCAACTTTTTTTCCTAAACGAGCTAAAGCAACTGCAAGGTTAACGGAAACGGTTGATTTTCCCACGCCACCTTTTCCACTCGCTACTGCTAAGAATGTCGTTTTTGAATTTGGTGACAATAAAGATTCACTTTGCTCTGCTTCTTGTTCTGGTGCAAACTGAGCTAATTCCTCTTCTGTAAATTCTGCAAAACGAAGTCCAACTGTTGCTGCTCCAAGTTCTTTTAATAACTTTACAATTCCAGACTGCAACTGCATTTGTTCCGCTGTACCAGTTTTTACGATTGCAATTTTGACACTCACATGTTCCTTCTCAGGCTTGACTGTTACCTCTTTAATTGCACTTGTTTCTTTTAATGTTTTATGTAAAAACGGATCTACAATCCCTTCTAACGCTTCAACCACTTGTTCTTTCGTTACCATAATTAGCCCAGCCCCCTGTATGAAAAATAACGTAATGTTAATTGAATTTATCTCTGCTTATTCTTGAAATAAATGCGTTTACATTTCCAGTATAACATATTTTCCGAAAACTTCGTTAACGAGAGAAACTCAAAAAAATCCTCCTTATTCTGGAGGATTTCCTTTTTCCGTGAAATAGCGTAATATACCCCGGTATATTGCAGCCGCTACCTTTTGCTGATATTTCTCCGAATTTAACATATACCTTTCGTTCACATTCGATAAAAAGCCGGCTTCAATTAAAGCACCTGGTGTTTTAGAATACTTTAATAAATACACATGCGAAATTGTCTTAGCAGAACGATTCGTGTTCTCTAAACTTGTTCTCAATTCAGCCTGTATAAATTTTGCAGCACGTTCATTTTCAATTGAAGAGCGGTAATAGAACGTTTGTGCGCCCGTCGATCCACTACTAGTTAAAGCATTTAAATGAATACTTGCAAAAAAGTCTACATCAGGTTTATTGATGATTTCTACACGTTTTTTTAAATCCTCTGCTTTACGTCTACTATATGACTTTGTATCTTTGTTAGCTAAATCATAATCTCCCTCACGCGTTAAAATAACTAGTGCACCTTGTTCTTGTAAATAGTCTTGTACCTTTTTTGTAATTTCAAGCGTAATATCCTTTTCTATAATATCCTTTCCTCCAACAGCCCCTCCATCTGGTCCACCATGACCAGCATCTAATACAATTACTTTCCCTGATAAGGGTAAATTCCAAGCTCGCCACGATTTTGTAATTTGAAATTCTTGTTTGACTAAAAAAAACAATACAACCGCAGCGAGTGCAAAAGAGATAATTCGAATTCTCTTCATACCTTTCCTCCTCCAGCTAGTCCCTCTAATTACTTATATGGGACAAGAGGAAAGTTTATGCTTGTCTTAATGAAGCTTTAATCGATATCTTCTTTCACCTTTTTCATACCCTTCTTGCCACCACAATCCTATAAACTGCTGACAAGATTCAAAAAGTAATTCCTCATCTTTCAACTTTATTTCTCGCATAGTCATACTCGTTAAAAATTGAAATAGCGTTTCAGTTAATTGTTGTTCTTCTTCTAAAGCTCTATATTTCACATCAAAAAACGATTCACCATAATAACCAAATTTACTATATCTCGCTCCTAATAAATAAGATTCTATCCCTAATTCAATACAGTAATCTTCATACTGACGATGAAGCTCTTGCATTTGAAAGGCATCACGAATATTTGAACGTAATGTTTTTAATGATAATTCCCGCAACATCTTCCGCTCGTATTTTAACTGCTTTTCTTTTTGTTTTTCTTGTAAGCTGACAATGACATTCATAGTACTTATAAACCTCCCTAATACGTATTAGTCTAAACTTCTAAAGAAGAAGCATACGCGCGGCGGTAGCACTAAAATATTCCAAGCTATAAAAATTACAAAAGAGGAATGAAACATAAAAAAACCCCAACCAAAATGGTTGGGGTTTGTAGTTCGCAAAAATTAACGTTTTGAGAACTGAGGTGCACGACGTGCGCCTTTAAGACCGTATTTTTTACGCTCTTTCATACGTGCGTCACGAGTTAATAGACCTGCACGTTTTAGTGTTAGACGGTATTCTGGATCAGCTTTTAATAAAGCGCGAGAAATACCGTGACGAATAGCACCAGCTTGACCAGTGTATCCACCACCATTTACGTTTACAAGTACATCGTAGTTACCTAAAGTTTCTGTTGCAACTAGAGGTTGTTTCACTACTTCACGTAATGCAGCAAATGGGATATAGTTTTCAAAATCACGACCGTTAATGATAACGCGTCCTTCGCCTGGAACTAGGCGTACGCGCGCTACTGAACTCTTACGACGTCCAGTGCCATAGTATTGAACCTGTGCCAAAGTAAGCCCTCCTTTAATTAATTATCCGCGAAGTTCGTAAACTTCTGGTTTTTGTGCTTGGTGTGGATGCTCTGCTCCAGCATACACGTTAAGTTTCTTAGAAACTTGACGGCCTAAGCGTCCTTTTGGAAGCATGCCTTTAATTGCAAGCTCTAACATTTGTACAGGGTAGTTTGTACGCATTTCAAGAGCTGTTCTTTGCTTAAGTCCACCTGGGTGGTTAGTGTGACGGTAGTAAATTTTATCGTTTAATTTATTACCTGTTAAATGAATTTTCTCAGCGTTAATAATAATTACATGATCACCCGTGTCAACGTGTGGTGTAAATGTAGGTTTGTTTTTACCACGTAAAATGGATGCTACTTCAGTAGATAGGCGACCTAAAGTTTGACCTTCAGCATCAACCACATACCATTTACGCTCAACTTCGTTAGCTTTTGCCATAAAAGTCGTACGCATGTGTTTCCCTCCTCGTTATCTTTTCCATAGAAAAAATCTATTGTTTATCTTAAACACGATTTCCTTCCGGGGCTAATCGTGGTTTTAGAAACAATACCATATGTTATGATATACTTTTGAGTTTCTAATGTCAAGCAAATGTTACACCAGGATTAGTTGTTATAGTTTACCTCCCATAGGTAAAGCCCATGACCTGGAGCCATCTTTCCAGCAAACTGACGATTTTGTTTCGCTAAAATCTCTGGAATGCTATCAGGATCAAGCTTTCCTTGCCCTACGTTAAGTAACGTACCAACAATAATTCTGACCATATTATATAAAAATCCATTACCTACAAAACGAAAAATTAATTCATCGTCTTGCTCAATTAACTCGATTTCATAAATTGTTCGCACTTTATCTTTTTTGTCAGTTTTTGCCGAACAAAAAGAAGTGAAATCATGCGTTCCAATAAAATACGGAATTGCTTTTCTTATTTTTTTGATTTCGAGCGGATATGGATATTGATATACGTAATTTCTACGGAATACATCCGCAGTCTTTGATAATAATACACGATAACGATATTCTTTTCTCTCGACACCGTAACGTGCATGAAATTCTTCTGTTTTTTTCTCTACTTGCCTAATAACAATATCATCTGGCAACATTGTATTTAAAGCGTTACTCCATTGCCACTCTTCAAGAGACAAAGGAGTATCAAAGTGTATGACTTGTCCTTTTGCATGAACCGTAGAATCTGTTCTACCAGATGCCTGAACACGAACAAGTTCTCCCTTATGCAATTTCTGTAATGCTTTTTCTATCTCCTGTTGAACAGTACGATGCTTCGGCTGAATTTGATAACCACAAAAATGCATGCCATCATATGCAACCGTACATTTTATTCTATCCATTTCTCTATTCTCCATTACGATCGCACCCATGCCAAAATACAAGCTAAACAAAATAAGCTTACAATCGTTACTGTATCGCTTGTTTTCCAGCGTAGTTGCCTAAATTTAGTACGTCCTTCACCACTTTGGTATCCACGAGCTTCCATCGCAATAGCTAAGTCCTCTGCACGCTTAAAAGCACTGATAAACAGAGGAACAAGCAGTGAGATAATAGCTTTCATTCTATCTTTTATCGGTCCCCCAGCGAAATCAATACCACGTGATGCTTGTGCTTTCATTATTTTACTCGTTTCATCCATTAATGTCGGAATAAAACGAAGAGAAATTGACATCATTAATGCGATTTCATGAACAGGAACCTTTATACGCTTCAACGGCTTTAATAACGTCTCCAAGCCATCTGTAATTTCAATAGGTGTCGTCGTTAACGTTAATAATGTCGTCATTAAAATAATAACGAAGAATCGTACAGAAATGTATATCCCTTGCTCTAATCCTTTTTCATGTATCGAAAACCAACCAAGCTGGAGTAGTACATCCCCCTCTTTATTTGTAAAAATATGCAGGAAAAATGTAAAAAGAAAAATCCATAAAATTGGTTTTAAGCCCGAAAGTACATAACGAATCGGCACTTTTGCAAAAAATAAAGCAATGAGTGCATATAAAAATAAAAATCCATATGAAATCGCATTATTTGCTAAGAAAACAACAAATACATATAAAAAGACAATCAGCAGCTTCGTACGTGGATCAAGTTGATGAATAAGTGAATTCCCCGGGATATATCTCCCAATAATCAACTGCTGCATGATTCATGACCACCTTTTCGTAACACCTGCACAACTTCATGAGTAAGATCCTCTAAAGATAAGGTAGCCTTTGGAATTGAAATACCAAACTTCTCTTCAATTGCACGTTTATACTTTAATGACATAGGAAGATCCACACCAATTTTCTCTAGTTCATCAGCATGTGAAAATACTTCCTCTGCACTTCCTTGCAAAAAGACCGTTCCTTTATGCATAACTACAATCTGCTCCGCATACTGAGCGGCATCCTCCATATTATGCGTTACAAGGATAACTGTAAGCCCCTTCTCCTTATGCAACTTATAAAACATCTGCATAAGTTCGTTCTGCCCTTTTGGATCTAGACCTGCTGTAGGTTCATCTAATACAAGCACTTCAGGTTCCATCGCCAATACACCCGCTATCGCAACACGCCTCATTTGCCCGCCACTTAACTCAAACGGTGAACGTGTTAACAGTTCTGGCTCTAACCCTACAAGTTCAATTGCCTCTCTTGCCTTTTGCTTCGCTTCTTCTACAGATACCCCAAAATTAGTAGGGCCGAAACAAATATCTTTCTCCACAGTCTCTTCAAACAACTGATGTTCTGGGAATTGAAAGACAACCCCTACTTTTTTACGTAGTGGCTTTAGCTTTTTCTCTTTCTTTCCTGCCGAAATCAAATGTTCACCAATTTGAACTGTACCATTTGTCGGCTGCAATAAACCATTTAAATGTTGAATCATCGTCGACTTACCTGAACCAGTATGACCGATAATGGCATAATAGCCCCCACTTGGAAACGACACGTCTACATCATAAAGCGCGCGTCTTTCAAATGGAGTTTTATATTGATAACGATGTTCTACTTTTTGGAATGTAATCTCCAAAGTTCGTTCACCAAGCTTTCCATTGTAAGATGCGTATTTTGCAAAATAATTTCATTTCTTTTTAATAATTCTGCTATTTTCACCGAAAACGGTACATCTAAGCCAATTTCTTGGAGCATATGAGAGGACTTGAAAATTTTCTCTGGAGTCCCTTCCTCTAATATTTCTCCCTTATTTAAAATAATGACACGATCTGACTGTGCCGCTTCTTCTAAATCGTGCGTAATTGATAACACAGTAATACCTTTTTGATTAACAAGTTGTCTAACCGTTTCTACTACTTCACGTCTTCCTTGAGGATCTAACATTGACGTTGCTTCATCTAATATTAAAATAGATGGCTGAAGTGCTAAAACGCCTGCTATTGCCACTCGCTGCTTTTGCCCACCAGATAAGGAATGAGGCTCATCATTAAGAAAATCTTCCATACGGACAAGTCGTAAGGCCTGTTCTAATCTTTCAATCATTTGTTCTCTGGGCATTCCGATATTCTCTAAGCCAAATACAACATCATCTTGCACTGTTGTTCCAACAAATTGATTATCTGGATTTTGAAATACCATTCCAATTTGTTTTCGAACATCCCATATCGTTTCCTCTGATAAAACCATTGAATCATTTACTGTAATAGTCCCTGTTTCCGGCAAAAACAAACCATTCAATAATTTTGCAAGTGTAGACTTTCCTGAACCGTTTTGTCCAATAATAGATACCCATTCTCCCTCATATAAGGAAAATGAAACATCTTTTAATGCATACGTGGCTGCCCCAGGATATTGAAATGATATATTTCCTATCCGAAGTTTCTCTTTTTTCAATAGAAGGCACCCTTTCTTTCGCCAAGCTCGCCTATTTTTATATTTAAAAAAAAGGGCCATGACCAGTTTCTTGAAAAGAACTGTCCTGCCCTTTTAATTATCATTATACTAACTCGATAATTACCATTGGTGCTGCGTCTCCGCGACGTGGACCAATTTTTGCAATACGAGTGTATCCGCCTTGGCGCTCAGCATAGCGTGGAGCTACATCAGCGAATAATTTTTGAAGTGCATCTTGACCAGTCTCAGCGTTAGCTACTTCATTGCGAATGAAAGCTGCTGCTTGACGACGAGCATGAAGATCTCCGCGTTTACCTAAAGTGATCATTTTTTCCACTACAGAACGAAGTTCTTTTGCACGAGTTTCTGTCGTTTGGATGCGCTCGTTGATAATTAAATCAGTAGCTAAGTCACGTAACATAGCTTTACGTTGCGCACTTGTACGGCCTAATTTTCTGTATGCCATTCGTAGTTCCCTCCTTTGTTCATGGGTTTAAATCCTCAGTCGTCTTT
This sequence comes from Bacillus sp. ME78, assembly GCF_903970865.1. NCBI lineage: Bacteria > Bacillati > Bacillota > Bacilli > Caryophanales > Bacillaceae > Bacillus > Bacillus sp. ME78. The sequence goes on along the minus strand of NZ_CAJCKK010000029.1, from coordinate 48,150 downwards.
ACGTAAACCTAAACCTAATTCCTCAAGTTTATGTTTAACTTCTTCTAAGGATTTACGTCCTAAGTTACGAACTTTCATCATATCTTCTTCTGTTTTGTTCGCAAGCTCTTGTACAGTATTAATTCCTGCACGTTTTAGGCAATTATAAGAACGAACAGAAAGGTCTAGTTCTTCGATAGTCATCTCAAGAACTTTCTCTTTTTGATCTTCTTCCTTCTCGACCATAATCTCAGCATTTTGTGCTTCATCAGTTAAACCAACAAAGATATTTAAATGCTCAGTTAAGATTTTGGCACCTAAAGAGATAGCTTCTTTTGGCCCGATGCTTCCATCCGTCCATACATCAAGCGTAAGCTTATCATAATTAGCCACTTGTCCGACACGTGTCTTTTCCACTTGGTAAGTCACACGTGATACTGGAGTATAAATAGAATCAATAGGAATTACTCCTATTGGTTGATCTTCGCTTTTATTTGCATCAGCTGGCGTATACCCACGGCCACGCTTTGCAGTTAAACGCACGCGGAAATGCGCATCTTTTGCTAACGTTGCAATGTGTAAATCTGGATTTAAGATTTCTACATCACTATCGTGAGTAATATCAGCAGCTGTGACAATACCTTCGCCCTGCACATCAATTTCCAACGTCTTCTCTTCTTCAGAGTAGATTTTAAGAGCTAACTTTTTCAAGTTTAAGATGATCGTCGTAACGTCTTCTACTACGCCCTCAACTGTTGAAAATTCATGTAATACGCCATCGATTTGGATAGCAGTAACAGCGGCACCAGGGAGTGAGGATAAAAGAATACGACGTAAGGAGTTACCCAAAGTAGTACCATATCCACGCTCAAGCGGTTCAATTACGAATTTACCATATTTAGCATCTTCGTTAAGTTCAACCGTTTCGATTTTCGGCTTTTCGATTTCAATCATTAACTAAACCCTCCTTCAAAACGTCGAAACCCCGGTTAAACAAAGGTATAACCCCTGTCTAACCGAAAGTCCCCCTTAGGCAGTTCCCGATTGTGCACAACAAGCGATGTTTCTGTACGAAATTTCTCGATAATGCATCATATCCATTATAGACAAAAGGGAAAATTCTATACAGAAAAATTACACACGACGACGTTTTGGCGGACGACATCCATTATGAGGAACTGGAGTAACATCTCTAATTGCTGTTACTTCTAGACCTGCAGCTTGAAGAGCACGAATTGCAGCTTCACGACCAGCACCAGGACCTTTAACAGTAACCTCTAAAGTTTTTAAACCGTGCTCCATTGCAACTTTAGCAGCAGCTTCAGCAGCCATTTGCGCAGCGAATGGAGTAGATTTACGAGATCCACGGAAACCAAGTGCACCAGCACTAGACCAAGAAAGCGCGTTACCGTGAGTATCTGTAAGTGTTACGATTGTGTTGTTGAAAGTAGAACGAATATGAGCTATACCAGCTTCGATATTCTTTTTCACACGTTTTTTACGAGTGTTTGTTTTACGTGCCATTGTTAGTTCAACCTCCTTTACTTATTATTTCTTTTTATTTGCTACTGTACGACGTGGACCTTTACGTGTACGAGCATTGTTTTTAGAATTTTGACCACGAACTGGTAAACCACGACGGTGACGAAGACCACGGTAAGAACCGATCTCCATTAGACGTTTAATGTTAAGAGATACTTCACGACGAAGGTCTCCCTCAACTTTAATACGATCGATAACATCACGGATACGTCCTAATTCGTCTTCCGTTAAATCACGAACTCGTGTTTCTGAAGAAATACCAGCTTCAGTAAGAATTTTTTCAGCAGTTGTGCGACCAATGCCGAATACGTAAGTTAAAGAAATAACAACGCGTTTGTCTCGAGGAATATCTACACCTGCGATACGTGCCATTCTGAATGCACCTCCTTCTGATTAACCTTGTTTTTGTTTATGTTTAGGGTTTTCACAAATAACCATTACTTTTCCACGTCTACGAATAACTTTACATTTTTCGCAGATTGGTTTAACTGACGGTCTTACTTTCATGTCTCGAACCTCCTTAAAGATTACGGAGTGCTATATTATTTAAAACGGTACGTAATACGACCACGATTTAAATCGTACGGAGATAATTCTACCGTAACTTTGTCTCCTGGTAAAATACGAATGAAGTTCATACGGATTTTACCAGAAACGTGAGCCAATACGACATGCCCATTCTCTAATTCTACTTTGAACATAGCATTTGGCAACGTTTCAAGAACGGTACCTTCGACTTCAATTACATCATCTTTAGCCATTCAATAGTTCTCCCTTCTTCAAATCAGTAACATTTTACACTGCTCTGAAATCCCGGAGAGCCAGCTACTTATAAAGTGGTAAGGATTTCGTATCCTGCTTCTGTAAGAGCAATCGTGTGCTCAAAATGGGCACACCATTTACCATCTACCGTTACCACTGTCCAGTCATCAGATAGTGTTTTTACATATCGTCTTCCTTGATTCACCATCGGCTCAACACAGATGACCATTCCCGGCTTTAATCTAGGGCCTCTATTTGGTGGACCATAGTGCGGGATTTGAGGGTCCTCATGTAAGTCTTGCCCGATTCCGTGACCAACATACTCCCTAACGATCGAGAATCCATTCTCTTCAGCATGGGTTTGAACCGCATGTGAGATATTTGATAATCTCTCGCCTGGTTTTACTTGTTCTAGACCAAGATACAACGATTTTTCTGTGACATCAAGTAGCTTTTGAACAGATTCAGAAATGTTTCCAACTGGATACGTCCATGCAGAATCTCCATGGTACCCATTGTATTTCGCACCAATATCGATACTGATGATATCGCCCTCTTTGAGCTTGCGCTTTCCTGGAATTCCGTGTACAAGCTCTTCATTTACAGAAGCACATATGCTCCCCGGAAATCCGTTGTATCCTTTAAAAGATGGCGTAGCACCATATTTTTGAATCGTCTTTTCCGCTATTTGATCGAGCTCTTTCGTTGTAATTCCTGGAGTAATGTGCTGTTTCAACTCTTGATGAGTTAAAGCAACGATTCTGCCAGCTTCTCGCATGATTTCTATCTCGCGAGGAGTTTTGCAGATGATCATTACGCTAAGCCTCCGATGAGAACATCGATATCAGCAAATACTTTATTGATATCTTGCTCACCATTAATGCTTTTTAAGTAACCAAGCTCGTCGTAGAAATCAAGCAAAGGTTTTGTTTGCTTAATATTCACATCTAAACGATTTGCTACAGTTTCTTCATTGTCATCAGAGCGTTGGTATAATTCGCCACCACATTTATCGCACACATCAGCTGTTGCTGGTGGATTGAATTCTAAGTGGTAAGTCGCACCGCACTCTTTACAAATGCGACGGCCTGTAAGGCGTTTTAATAACAACCCTGAATCCACATTAATGTTTAAAACATAGTCGATTTTTTTGCCAAGATCTTTCATAATCTCTTCAAGAGCTGATGCTTGTGCAACAGTTCGTGGGAAACCGTCTAGTAAGAAACCTCTTACGCAGTCTTCTTGACTTAAACGTTCACGAACAATTCCGATTGTAACTTCATCTGGAACAAGTGCACCTTTATCAATAAAAGATTTTGCTTGTAGACCCATTTCAGTTTCAGCCTTCATAGCTGCACGGAACATATCTCCTGTTGAAATGTGAGGGATGTTATACTTGGCTACAATCTGTTCGGCTTGTGTACCTTTACCAGCACCAGGAAGCCCCATTAAAATTAAGTTCATCCTTGTTCCCCCTCAGTACATGAGCATGTAGGGAAGATGGTTCTTCCCACTTACTCACTGCTTGATAAACCCTTTGTAATGGCGTTTTACCAGTTGGCTTTCTAGCTGCTTCATTGTTTCTAAAGCAACGCCGACAACGATTAACATACTCGTTCCACCAATCTGTGCAGATGGAGGAAGATTTCCCAATTTCGTAAAGATAACTGGTAAGATTGCAATCGCTGCTAGGAAAATTGATCCTACAAAGGTCAAACGATACAAGATTTTTGTTAGATATTGTTCTGTATTCTTACCCGGACGAATACCTGGAACATATCCACCTTGCTTGTTTAGATTCTCTGACATTTGCTCTGGATTAACCTGAACAAACGCATAGAAATATGTGAAGGCTACAATGAGCGCAACATATATGATCATTCCCACTGGGTGAGAATAGTTAAAGTTTGCAATAATCCACTGCGATACATCATGTTTCGGGAAGAACTGTGCAATAGTTGGAGGCGTAATTAAGAATGAAACAGCAAAAATGACTGGAATAACACCCGCACTATTTACCTTAAGCGGTAAATGTGTGTTTTGTGCTCCAGCATGATTCCCATTCCCTCCTGTTACACGCTTCGCGTATTGAATTGGGATCTTTCTAACAGCTTGTTGAATGAAAATAACACCAACAATAACTGCTAGCACAGCTAGTAAAATCAATGCAACTTTAACGATACTCATGAACAATTGATCTCCGATATTTTGAAACTGTTGTTGATACACTTGAGATATAACACTTGGGATCGCTGCAGCAATACCGCCAAAGATAAGGATGGAAATACCATTACCCACACCTTTAGCTGTAATCTGTTCGCCTAACCACATTAAAAATGCAGTACCAGCAGTCAGTACCGTAGCAATGTATAAATAAGTGCTCCAACCAGGATTCAAAATTAATTGCCCACCTACCATACCGTTAAAACCGATTGACATACCAAACCCCTGAATAAACGCAAGAACAATTGTAAAGTAACGCGTGAATTGCGTTAGTTTACGACGGCCCATTTCACCTTGCTTCGACCATTCCGAAAATTTAGGAACAACATCCATCTGCAATAATTGCACGATGATGGATGCTGTAATATACGGCATGATTCCCATCGCAAAGATGGAGAAGTTTTTCAAGGCGCCACCGCCAAATGTATTTAGAATACCTAAAGCATTTAATTGGTCTTGTGCTTTCAGTACGTCTCCATTTGTAAATGGCACTGGGATAAACGTGCCAATCCTGAATACGATTAGCATCGCTAAAGTGAATAATATTTTACGTCTTATCTCAGCAACGCGCATAAAGTTGGAGATTGTACGAAACATTAGATCACCTCAACTGATCCGCCAGCTGCTTCAATTGCTTCTTTAGCACTTGAAGAGAACTTGTGCGCTTTAACAGTTAGTTTTTTCTCTACTGCTCCGCTTGCAAGAATTTTAACACCGTCGTTTAACTTGCTGATAACGCCAGTTTCCAGCAATAATTCAGGTGTTACTTCTGTACCATCTTCAAAACGATTTAACGTTGATAAGTTTACAATAGTAAACTCTTTACGGTTAATGTTTGTGAAGCCGCGTTTTGGTAAACGACGGAATAATGGAGTTTGACCACCTTCGAAGCCAAGACGAACACCGCCACCAGAACGTGCGTTTTGTCCTTTATGACCTTTACCAGCAGTTTTACCGTTACCAGAACCGATACCACGACCGACACGGTTACGTACTTTACGAGAACCTTCTGCAGGTTTTAATTCATGAAGTTTCATTCCCAGGCACCTCCTTATATTAATGAGTTATCCTTAAGCTTCTTTTACAGTTAAAAGGTGAGAAACTTTGTTGATCATACCAAGAATAGCAGGAGTTTCTTCCTTAACTACAGTTGAATTCAACTTTTTAAGACCTAAAGCTTCTACCGTCGCACGTTGATCTTGTGGACGACCAATTACACTACGAGTGAGGGTAATTTCTAACTTTTTCGCCATTTGTTTTCCCTCCTTAACCTAGTAGCTCTTCTACAGATTTACCGCGTAATTTTGCAACATCTTCAGCGCGCTTAAGTTCGCTTAATCCGTTCACAGTAGCGCGAATCATGTTGATTGGTGTGTTAGAACCAAGAGATTTCGAAAGAATATCTTGTACACCAGCTAATTCAAGTACCGCACGAACAGGTCCACCAGCAATAACACCAGTACCTTCAGCAGCAGGTTTTAAGAATACTTCACCAGCTCCAAAGTGACCGTTGATTGTGTGTGGAATTGTTGTACCAACTAATGGTACAGCGATTAAGTTTTTCTTAGCGTCTTCGATAGCTTTGCGGATTGCGTCTGGTACCTCTTGTGCTTTACCAGTACCGAATCCAACATGACCGTTTTTATCGCCAACTACAACTAGTGCAGCAAAGCGGAAACGACGACCACCCTTAACAACTTTCGCGACACGATTTATCGTAACTACACGTTCTTCAAGTTCTAATTTACTTGGGTCAATGCGATGCATCAATTTTCCCTCCTTTGACCATTAAAATTGTAATCCAGCCTCACGAGCAGCTTCAGCTAGAGCTTTAACACGGCCATGGTATAAGTAACCACCGCGATCAAATACTACTTCTTTAACGCCTTTCTCTACAGCACGCTTAGCAACTGATTCTCCAACTTTCGTAGCAGCTTCAGTATTGCTAGTACCGTTAAGAGCAAGGTCTTTATCAAGAGTAGATGCACTTACTAACGTTACACCATTCACATCATCAATAACTTGAGCGTAAATATGTTGGTTAGAACGGAACACGTTTAAACGTGGACGCTCTGCAGTACCAGTAAGTTTAGCACGTACACGTGCATGTCTTTTCTTACGAGTCGCATTTTTATCAGCTTTAGTGATCATTTTCTTGTCACTCCTTTCTCTCACCTAACGGGTTTACTTAGCAGTTTTACCTTCTTTACGACGAACAACTTCGCCTTCGTAACGAATACCTTTACCTTTGTAAGGCTCAGGAGCACGTACAGCACGGATGTTAGCAGCAAATTCGCCAACACGTTGCTTGTCGATACCTTTAATTACGATTTTAGTTGGTGCAGGTACTTCAACTTCAAGTCCTGCTTCCGGAGTCATTTCTACTGGATGAGAATAACCTACGCTTAAAACAAGTTTATCTCCTTGTTTTTGAGCACGGTAACCAACACCGACTAATTCAAGTCCGCGTGCGAAACCTGCAGTTACACCTTCAACCATGTTTCCGATTAAAGCACGAGTTGTACCGTGTAATGCACGGTGTTCCTTCTGTTCAGATGGACGCTCAACTGTTAGTGTATTTTCTTCAATTTTGATAGACATATCAGCATTGAATTTACGAGTTAATTCACCTTTAGGGCCTTTTACTGTTACAGTATTGTCTTCTGCAATTGTAATAGTAACACCTGCAGGGATTTCAAGAATCTTTTTACCAATACGAGACATGTGGTCACACCTCCGTTCGTTTTAAATATATATTACCAAACGTATGCTACTACTTCTCCACCAGTTTGTAATTGACGAGCGTCTTTGTCTGTCATTACTCCCTTAGATGTAGAAACAAGAGCGATACCTAATCCGTTAAGTACACGTGGTACTTCGTCAGCTTTAGCGTAAACGCGTAAGCCAGGTTTACTGATACGTTTTAATCCAGTGATTACACGTTCATTGTTTGCACCATATTTCAGGAAAATACGAAGGATACCTTGTTTGTTATCCTCGATGTATTCTACATCACGAATGAAACCTTCACGTTTTAAAAGTTCAGCGATCTCTTTTTTGATTTTAGAAGCAGGAACCTCTAATTTCTCATGACGTACCATGTTCGCATTACGGATGCGAGTAAGCATGTCTGCAATTGGATCTGTCATCACCATGTGTTTTACCTCCTTCCCATTTGTGGGTTTTACCAACTAGCTTTTTTAACACCAGGAATTTGACCTTTATATGCAAGTTCACGGAAACAAATACGGCAAAGTTTAAATTTGCGGTATACAGAATGCGGACGACCGCAGCGTTCGCAACGTGTATACTCTTGTACTTTAAACTTAGGAGTACGCTTTTGTTTCGCTATCATAGATTTTTTAGCCACGTTTTCGCCTCCTCTACTTAGCGTTGGCTTCCATTATTTTTGGAATGGCATACCGAATTGTGTTAAAAGTTCACGAGCTTCTTCATCAGTTTTCGCTGTAGTAACGATTACGATGTCCATACCGCGTACTTTGCTTACTTTATCATAATCAATCTCAGGGAAGATAAGTTGCTCTTTAACACCTAATGTGTAGTTCCCACGACCATCGAATGATTTCTTAGAAACACCACGGAAATCACGTACACGTGGTAAAGAAACCGATACTAATTTGTCGAAGAACTCATACATTTGCTCGCCGCGTAAAGTTACTTTCGCACCGATTGGCATACCTTCACGAAGACGGAAACCAGCGATTGATTTTTTAGCACGAGTTACAACAGGTTTTTGACCTGCGATTTGTGTTAATTCTTCTACTGCATTGTCTAAAGCTTTTGAGTTAGATACCGCGTCACCAACACCAGTGTTGATTACGATCTTTTCGATTTTCGGTACTTCCATCACAGATTTATAGTTAAACTTGCTCACTAGAGCAGGAGTAATTTCCTTTTGGAACTTCTCTTTAAGGCGATTCAATGAAGTGACCTCCTTTCTTAAGAAAATTATTTATCTAATAATTCACCAGATTTTTTTGCAATACGAACTTTTTTACCATCTTCTACTTTGAAGCCTACGCGAGTAGGTTCACCTGTTTTCGGATCTAAAATCATAACGTTAGAAACGTGAATAGGTGCTTCTTTAGTAATAATTCCACCTTGTGGATTTAATTGAGATGGCTTAGAGTGTTTTTTAACGATGTTAACACCCTCAACGATAACACGGTTTTGCTTTGGGAAAGCCACAAGGATAACGCCTTGTTTTCCTTTGTCTTTACCAGTGATTACCTGTACTTTATCACCTTTTTTTACATGCATCTTAATTCTGCACCTCCTTAGCAAGGCAATACCTTAAATTATAGAACTTCTGGAGCTAAAGAAACGATCTTCATGAAGTTGCTATCACGTAATTCACGAGCTACTGGTCCGAAGATACGAGTACCACGTGGGCTCTTATCGTCTTTAATGATAACCGCTGCGTTTTCATCAAATTTGATGTAAGAACCGTCCGGACGACGAGCTCCGCTCTTCGTACGTACTACTACTGCTTTAACAACGTCACCTTTTTTAACAACGCCACCTGGTGTTGCTTGTTTTACCGTAGCAACGATAATGTCACCAATGTTAGCATATTTACGACCAGAGCCGCCTAATACTTTAATTGTTAAAAGTTCACGTGCACCAGAGTTGTCAGCAACTTTCAAACGAGATTCTTGTTGGATCATGTTATGAAACCTCCCTTCGGACTAAAAATTCCGATTCGTCTATTTAGATAATAACCGCTTCTTCAACGATTTCAACTAAACGGAAACGCTTAGTAGCAGAAAGCGGGCGAGTTTCCATGATTTTAACGATATCGCCAAGTTTCGCTTGGTTTTGCTCATCATGGGCTTTGTACTTCTTAGAATACTTAACACGTTTTCCGTACAAGGAATGAGTTTTGTAAGTTTCAACTAAAACTGTAATCGTTTTGTCCATTTTGTCAGACACTACACGACCAGTATAAACTTTGCGTTGGTTACGTTCGCTCACTATGCAAACCTCCCCTCAATTTATCGATTAATTCCGATCTCTCTTTCACGAACTACAGTTTTCATACGAGCAATTGCTTTACGCACTTCACGAATGCGAGTTGGATTCTCTAATTGTCCTGTAGCAAGTTGGAAGCGAAGATTAAACAACTCTTCCTTTAAAGCTTTAACTTTTGTTTCGATTTCGGCAGTGGTTAATTCACGAATATCATTAGTTTTCATTAGATTCACCACCATTTTCTTCACGTTTTACGAATTTACATTTCACAGGTAACTTGTGAGCTGCAAGACGTAATGCTTCGCGTGCTACCTCTTCAGATACACCCGCGATTTCGAACATAATTTTCCCAGGTTTTACTACTGCTACCCAGCCTTCTGGTGCCCCTTTACCGGAACCCATACGTACTTCTAGAGGTTTTGCAGTGTAAGGTTTAGAAGGGAAAATTTTAATCCATACTTTACCGCCACGTTTCATGTAACGAGTCATTGCACGACGAGCAGCTTCGATTTGACGGTTTGTAATCCATGAAGCAGCTTGTGCTTGTAAACCGAATTCACCGAAAGCAACTTCAGTTCCACCTTTAGCACGACCACGCATTTTACCACGATGCTCTCTACGATATTTTACGCGTTTTGGCATTAACATATTATTTTCCTCCTTCCTCAGAAGCTTTCTTTTTTGTAGGAAGGACTTCTCCACGGTAGATCCATACTTTTACGCCTAATTTACCGTATGTTGTATCAGCTTCAACTGCTGCATAGTCAATATCAGCGCGAAGTGTATGAAGTGGAACAGTTCCTTCACTGTAAGATTCTGCACGAGCGATATCAGCTCCGCCAAGACGACCAGAAACCTGTGTTTTAATACCTTTAGCACCTGCACGCATAGCACGTTGAATAACTTGCTTTTGTGCACGACGGAATGATACACGGTTTTCTAATTGACGAGCGATGTTTTCGCCTACTAATTTAGCGTTAAGATCAGCTCTCTTAACTTCTAAAATGTTGATGTGTACACGCTTGCCTGTTAATTGGTTAAGAGCTTTACGAAGTGCTTCAACTTCAGTACCACCTTTACCAATTACCATACCAGGTTTTGCAGTGTGAATTGTAACATTTACACGATTTGCTGCACGTTCGATTTCTACTTTAGCAACAGCAGAATCTTTTAAGCGTACATTAATGTACTCACGGATTTTGATGTCTTCATGTAATAATGTAGCGTAATCTTTCTCAGCGAACCAACGAGATTCCCAGTCACGGATAACACCGACACGAAGACCAATTGGATTAACCTTTTGACCCATCGATTATCCCTCCTTCTTTTCTGATACCACAACTGTAATGTGGCTTGTGCGTTTGTTAATTTGGCTTGCACGACCCATTGCACGTGGACGGAAACGTTTCAACGTTGGACCTTCGTCAACGAAGACTTTTTCAACAACTAGGTTGTTAATGTCCATCTCATAATTGTGCTCTGCATTTGCGATTGCAGATTTTAAAACTTTTTCTACAACTGGAGAAGCAGTTTTTGGTGTGTGGTTAAGGATAGCAATCGCTTCACCCACTTGCTTACCTCGGATTAAGTCTACTACTAAACGAACTTTACGAGGAGCAATACGAACTGTTCTCGCTACTGCTTTAGCTTGCATTGAAGTGCCTCCTCTCATTATCTTCTAGTTTTCTTATCGTCAGCAAGGTGACCTTTATACGTACGAGTTGGTGCGAATTCACCTAACTTATGGCCAACCATATCCTCAGTGATGTACACAGGTACGTGTTTACGACCATCATATACAGCGATTGTGTGTCCGATGAACTGAGGGAAGATTGTTGAACGGCGAGACCAAGTTTTAACAACTTGTTTTTGCTCAGATGCAACTAATTTTTCCATTTTGCTCATTAAGTGATCATCGACAAATGGTCCTTTTTTTAAGCTACGAGCCATTTTGGTGCCTCCCTTCGTGATTGGCGTACGGTTCTAGAAATGAACCGTACTACAATCCCATTATTTTTTACGACGACGAACGATGAATTTGTCAGACGCTTTGTTTTTCTTACGAGTCTTGAATCCAAGAGTTGGTTTACCCCATGGAGACATTGGAGACTTACGTCCGATTGGAGAACGTCCTTCACCACCACCGTGTGGGTGATCAACCGGGTTCATTACAGAACCACGAACTGTTGGGCGTTTACCTAACCAGCGAGAGCGACCTGCTTTACCGATTTTGATAAGTTCGTGTTGTTCGTTACCTACTTGACCGATTGAAGCGCGACAAGCAGATAATACAAGACGTACTTCACCAGAAGTTAAACGTACAAGTACGTATTTACCTTCTTTACCAAGTACTTGAGCAGATGTACCAGCAGAACGAACTAATTGTCCGCCACGACCAGGCTTAAGCTCGATGTTATGAACAACAGTACCTACTGGAATGTTGATTAATGGTAATGCGTTACCGATTTTGATGTCAGCTTCTGGGCCAGACATAACTTCCATACCTACTTCTAAAGATTTAGGAGCAAGAATGTAACGTTTTTCACCGTCAACGTAGTTAATTAATGCGATATTCGCAGAGCGGTTTGGATCGTATTCGATCGTAGCAACGCGTCCTGGAATTCCATCTTTGTTACGCTTAAAGTCGATGATACGGTATTGACGCTTATGTCCGCCACCTTGATGACGTACAGTAATTTTACCTTGGTTATTACGACCAGCCTTCTTGCTTAAAGGAGCAAGTAATGACTTTTCGGGTCTGTCAGTCGTGATTTCAGCGAAATCATTCGTAGTCATATTACGACGACCGTTAGTAGTTGGATTATACTTTTTAATTCCCATCTCAATTTCCCTCCTTCTTTAGTAAGAATTAAACGCCTTGGAAGATTTCGATTTCTTTGCTGTCAGCAGTTAGCTTAACGATTGCTTTACGACGACGGCTAGTAAAACCAGCGTGACGACCAACGCGTTTTGCTTTCGGCTTGTAGTTCATGATGTTCACTTTTTCTACTTTAACACCAAAGATCGCTTCAAGAGCATCTTTAACTTCTGTTTTATTAGATTTAACGTCCACATCGAACGTGTATTTTTTTTCAGCCATCATTTCCATAGAACGTTCAGTGATAACTGGGCGCTTAATGATATCACGAGGATCTCTCATTATGCAAGCACCTCCTCTACTTTTTCCACTGCCGCTTTTGTCATGATTAGCTTATCATGATGAAGCACGTCTAAAACGTTTACGCCATCAGCAGTGATTACTGTTACTCCAGGGATATTGCGAGCAGATAACTCTACAGATTCGTTTGCATCAGCAGTTACGATAAGAGCTTTCTTCTCAACAGTTAATCCTTTAAGTACTGCTAGCATGTCTTTTGTTTTTGGTGCATTTAACACTAGGTCTTCAAGAACTACAATGTTGTTCTCAACTACTTTAGTAGCTAATGCAGATTTGATTGCTAAACGACGAACTTTCTTAGGAAGTTTGTACGCATAGCTTCTTGGTGTAGGTCCGAATACCGTACCACCACCACGCCATTGAGGAGAGCGGATAGACCCTTGACGAGCACGTCCAGTTCCTTTTTGACGCCATGGTTTACGACCACCACCGCGAACTTCAGAGCGAGTTTTTACTTTGTGTGTACCTTGACGTAAAGATGCACGTTGCATCATTACAGCTTCGAAAAGTACAGCTTCATTTGGTTCGATACCGAAAATAGCTTCAGCTAATTCGATTTCACCAACCTGTGAACCAGTTTGGTTATATACAGTAACTTTTGGCATTGGAATTCCTCCTTCCTATTGTGAATTATTTGCTAACCTTCACAGCGCCTTGAACAACTACAAGAGATTTCTTAGCACCTGGAACGTTACCTTTTACTAGTAATAAGTTGCGCTCAGTGTCAACTTGAACGATTTCTAAGTTTTGGATAGTAACTTGGTCTCCACCCATACGTCCAGCAAGTTTTTTGCCTTTGAATACACGGTTCGGAGCAACTGGGCCCATTGAACCTGGACGACGGTGATAGCGAGAACCATGAGACATAGGTCCGCGAGATTGTCCGTGGCGTTTGATAACACCTTGGAAACCTTTACCTTTAGAAATTCCTGTTACGTCAACGATTTCACCTGCAGCGAAAACTTCAACTTTTACCTCTTGACCAACCTCTAATCCGTCCACGTCTGCATCGCGGATTTCGCGAATGAAGCGCTTAGGAGTTGTAGATGCTTTAGCAGTGTGGCCTTGTTCAGGTTTGTTAGTTAACTTTTCACGTTTATCTTCAAATCCTAACTGGATTGCATTGTAGCCATCAGTTTCAGTTGTTTTCTTTTGAAGAACAACGTTTGGATTAGCAGCGATAACTGTTACTGGGATTAACTCACCGTTCTCAGCAAATACTTGAGTCATACCGATCTTTCTTCCTAAGATTCCTTTGGTCATGAGTTACACCTCCTACATTTTTAAGTTATATAATTTATAGTTTGATTTCGATATCTACACCAGACGGTAAGTCTAAACGCATTAATGAATCTACTGTTTGTGGAGTAGGACTCACGATATCGATTAAACGTTTGTGTGTGCGCATTTCAAATTGCTCACGAGAATCTTTGTACTTATGAACAGCACGAAGAATTGTGTAAATAGTCTTCTCAGTTGGTAATGGGATCGGACCAGAAACTGTTGCCCCAGAACGCTTAGCTGTTTCTACAATTTTCTCAGCTGATTGATCAAGAATACGGTGATCATAAGCTTTTAAACGGATACGAATTTTTTCTTTTGCCATTATTTTCCCTCCTTCGTTCGCCTATTTCTAAAATAGACCTTCTCCATGGAAATTTCCCCACACCATGCCATGGCAAAGCGGCCGGGTGTGTCAGCAACCTTCCACTTCATCGCAGTCAAAGACCAACATTGTCTATTATACAATGTTATTCGTCTAGATGCAAGCATCTTTTTGTTTGCATCTGCTTTTCTCTACTTTTGCTATTATACATGGCACTTTAAAGAATTTCAAGTTTTCATCTAACAGAATTCGTTTTACAGTTTCTGGATTATCTTTTGTTGTTTTTATATTACTATAGAAGAAACTCGTCAAAACAAAAAAACACACTCTTCTTCTTTATATAAACGCAAACAAAAAACCTAAGGGAAAATCCCTTAGGTTTTTTTATATCAGCTAAGATTACTCAACGATAGTAGCAACTACACCGTAACCTACTGTACGTCCACCTTCACGAATAGAGAATTTAGTTCCCTCTTCGATAGCGATTGGAGCGATAAGTTCGATAGTCATTTCGATGTTGTCACCAGGCATTACCATTTCAGTACCTTCTGGTAATTGGATGATACCAGTTACGTCAGTTGTACGGAAGTAGAACTGAGGACGGTAGTTAGCGAAGAATGGAGTGTGACGTCCACCTTCTTCTTTAGATAATACGAAAACTTCAGCTTTGAATTTAGCGTGTGCTTTTACAGAGCCAGTTTTAGCAAGAACTTGTCCACGTTGGATGTCTTCACGAGCAACCCCACGAAGAAGAGCACCGATGTTGTCTCCAGCTTGAGCTTGGTCAAGAAGTTTACGGAACATTTCTACACCAGTTACAGTTGTAGAAGCATTCTCTTCAGCAAGACCGATGATTTCTACTACGTCACCAACTTTAACGATTCCGCGCTCTACACGACCAGTTGCAACTGTACCACGACCTGTGATAGAGAATACATCCTCGATAGGCATTAAGAATGGTTTGTCAGTTTCACGTTCTGGAGTTGGGATGTAAGCATCAACTTCAGTCATTAATTCAATGATTTTTGCTTCCCAATCAGCTTCTCCTTGAAGAGCTTTAAGAGCAGAACCTTTGATTACAGGAATGTCGTCGCCTGGGAATCCGTATTCAGATAATAGGTCACGAACTTCCATTTCTACTAATTCTAATAATTCTTCGTCGTCTACCATGTCGCATTTGTTTAAGAATACAACGATGTAAGGAACACCTACTTGACGAGAAAGAAGGATGTGCTCACGTGTTTGAGGCATTGGGCCATCAGCAGCAGATACTACTAAGATACCGCCGTCCATTTGAGCAGCACCAGTGATCATGTTTTTAACATAGTCAGCGTGACCTGGGCAGTCAACGTGTGCATAGTGACGAGTTTCAGTTTCGTACTCAACGTGTGCAGTTGAGATTGTGATTCCGCGCTCTCTTTCTTCTGGAGCAGCGTCGATTTGATCGTATCCGCGTGCTTCAGCACCACCAGCTTTTGCAAGAACTGTAGTGATTGCAGCAGTTAATGTAGTTTTACCATGGTCAACGTGGCCGATTGTACCGATGTTAACATGGGGTTTAGAACGTTCGAATTTAGCTTTAGCCATTCTAAATTCCTCCTTAGTTTATATAGGTTATTTTATATTTAGACTAGAAAGCGAAACTTACGTCCCACTTTCTAAGCTTACATAAGTAGTTATACTCGAACAATTGATAAAAATCAATTATTCGCCTTTATTTTTTTTAATAATTTCTTCTGAAACAGACTTCGGTACTTCTTCATAATGATCAAATGTCATTGAGAATGTTCCGCGTCCTTGAGTGTTAGAACGTAATGCTGTCGCATAACCGAACATTTCAGAAAGTGGAACCATAGCGCGAACAACTTGTGCGTTACCGCGAGCTTCCATACCTTCTACACGTCCACGACGAGATGTTACGTCACCCATGATGTCTCCCATGTACTCTTCAGGAATTACAACTTCAACTTTCATCATTGGCTCAAGAATTACTGGGTTACATTTAGAAACCGCAGCTTTAAGTGCCATTGATGCAGCGATTTTGAACGCCATCTCAGATGAATCGACATCATGGTAAGAACCGTCAACTAATGCTGCTTTAATGTCAACTAGTGGATAACCAGCTAGTACACCATTTTTAAGTGAGTCTTCAAGACCCGCTCCAACAGCTGGGATGTATTCACGTGGAACTACACCGCCGACGATTTTGTTTTCGAATTCAAATCCTTTACCTTCTTCGTTAGGTGCAAACTCAATCCAAACGTGACCGAATTGTCCACGTCCACCAGATTGACGAGCAAACTTACCTTCAACTTTCGCAGCAGCGCGGAAAGTTTCACGGTATGCTACCTGAGGAGCACCAACGTTTGCTTCGACTTTGAATTCACGGCGCATACGGTCAACGATGATATCAAGGTGAAGTTCACCCATACCAGCGATGATAGTTTGGCCAGTTTCTTGGTCAGTGTGAGCACGGAATGTTGGATCTTCTTCAGAAAGCTTAGATAATGCTGTACCCATTTTATCTTGGTCAGCTTTAGATTTTGGTTCGATAGCTACAGAGATAACTGGCTCTGGGAATTCCATAGACTCAAGGATAACAAGGCTCTTCTCGTCACAAAGAGTATCACCAGTAGTAGTATCTTTTAAACCTACAGCAGCAGCGATATCACCAGCGTAAACTGTTGAAATCTCTTCACGGCTGTTAGCGTGCATTTGTAGGATACGTCCTACACGCTCACGCTTACCTTTAGTTGAGTTTTTCACGTATGATCCAGAGTTTAACACACCAGAGTACACACGGAAGAACGTTAACTTACCAACATAAGGGTCAGTCATGATTTTGAATGCTAAAGCTGCGAATGGTTCTTCATCGCTAGACTTACGTTCGATTTCTTCATCTGTATCCGGAAGAGTACCTTTAATAGCAGGTACATCTAATGGAGATGGTAGGTAGTCGATAACTGCGTCTAACAGAATTTGAACACCTTTGTTTTTGAATGCAGAACCACAGATTACTGGGAAGAATTCTACAGAAGTTGTAGCCTTACGGATACCAGCTTTAAGCTCTTCTACAGTGATTTCTTCACCTTCTAGGTACTTCATCATCATTTCTTCATCAAGCTCAGCTACCGCTTCAATAAGCTTTCCGCGGTATTCTTCAGCTAGTTCTTTGTGCTCTTCAGGAATTTCGACACGCTCGATGTCTGTTCCTAAATCGTTACCGTACATGTAAGCACACTCTTCAACAAGGTCAATGATACCATTGAACTCATCTTCAGCACCGATTGGTAACTGAATTGGATGTGCGTTTGCTTGTAAACGATCGTGGATTGTTCCTACAGAGTATAAGAAATCTGCACCGATCTTATCCATTTTGTTAACGAATACGATACGAGGTACACCGTAAGTAGTAGCCTGACGCCAAACAGTTTCTGTTTGTGGTTCTACACCAGATTGTGCATCAAGTACTGCTACCGCACCATCAAGTACGCGTAAAGAACGTTCTACTTCTACTGTGAAGTCTACGTGTCCTGGAGTGTCAATGATGTTTACACGGTGACCTTTCCATTGAGCTGTAGTTGCAGCAGAAGTAATTGTGATACCACGCTCTTGCTCTTGCTCCATCCAGTCCATCTGAGATGCACCTTCATGAGTTTCACCGATTTTATGAATACGTCCTGTGTAATACAGAATACGCTCAGTTGCTGTTGTTTTACCAGCATCGATGTGAGCCATGATACCAATATTACGAGTGTTTTCTAAAGAGAACTCTCTTGTCATTTGGTGTCTTGCTCCTTCCATATATGGATTGGATTTTTTATTTTAAGTAGCAAAAAAGCCACTTTATATTGTTACATATGCCAGTGTCCAGTACCCTCATTATGTAAAACGAGCGCCCAACGAAAGGGAGAGGCATTCTCCCTCTCCACACTTCCATAAGCGACAAATAAAGCGGTTTATGCATACATTTATTTTACGTTGAATCCTACCAACGGTAATGAGCAAATGCTTTGTTAGCTTCTGCCATTTTATGAGTGTCTTCACGTTTCTTAACAGATGCACCAGCGTTGTTAGCTGCATCTAAGATTTCGTAAGCTAGACGCTCTTCCATAGTTTTTTCACCACGAAGACGAGCATAGTTTACTAACCAGCGAAGACCTAAAGTTGTACGGCGTTCTGGACGAACCTCAACTGGAACTTGGTAGTTAGCACCACCAACACGACGAGCGCGTACTTCAAGAACAGGCATGATGTTCTTAAGAGCTTGCTCGAATACTTCCATTGGTTCTTTATCTGAACGTTCACGAACGATATCGAAAGCGTTATAAAGAATTGTTTGAGATTTACCTTTTTTACCGTCAACCATCATTTTGTTGATAAGGCGTGTTACTAGCTTAGAATTGTACATTGGATCTGGTAACACGTCACGTTTCGCAACAGGTCCTTTACGAGGCATATTGAGTTCCTCCTTTCATTATAAGTTTATTATTTTTTAGCAGGTTTTGGTCGCTTAGTACCATATTTAGAACGTCCTTGCATACGTTTGTCAACACCAGCTGTATCAAGCGCTCCACGAACGATGTGGTAACGTACCCCTGGTAAATCCTTTACTCGACCACCGCGAATTAATACTACGCTATGCTCTTGTAAGTTATGACCGATACCTGGGATGTAAGCTGTAACTTCAATACCGTTTGTTAAACGTACACGAGCGTATTTACGTAACGCTGAGTTAGGTTTCTTTGGAGTCATTGTACCAACACGAGTACATACACCACGTTTTTGAGGTGCAGAGATATCAGTTGATTTTTTCTTTAAAGAGTTAAATCCTTTGTTTAACGCAGGTGATTTAGATTTCCATACTTTATCAGTACGACCATTTCTCACTAATTGGTTAATAGTAGGCATTTGATTATCCTCCCTTCGCATGTTTGTATGACCACATATCCAGGTGGTTCATTATTAGTTGAAAACAAAGTTTTTGCAAGGAAGAGCAAATGCTCTCTCCTCACAAAAACAGTTTTAACTTATTATTCCTATTGCTGAAGCTCCCACTTGAATCCCCGAAACTTTTCCAAGCTTACGAACTGATTCAACCTTTGTTATGGGTATGTTATGTTGCAAAGCAGTGCGAATGATAATATGGGTTAACCGCACATCAGCATCTTCTGCAATAACAACTTCTTTAACTATACCATTTTTGATTGCTTCCAATGTGCGTTTATGACCAACGACTACATTTTCAGCATTTGACACTTTTTGATAAGACATATAAATATCCTCCAAAGCATCGTTCAGGAGCAACCTTGATTATAGTAACATTTTGACTCATACAATGTCAACTAGGATTAGATGTTTTTATACAAAATTTACGACGGAAAATTTTACTGTTCCACATAAATCTCATCGTTTTCTACATTCATGTTATCTTGTGTTGTTTTTACAAGATCCACTTTGCGATAACGATTCATACCTGTTCCAGCAGGAACAAGTTTACCGATAATAACGTTCTCTTTCAATCCTAGAAGCTCATCACGTTTACCTTTAATTGCTGCATCAGTTAAGACACGAGTTGTTTCTTGGAATGATGCTGCAGATAAGAATGAATCAGTTTCAAGTGAAGCTTTTGTAATACCAAGTAGAACAGGTCTAGCTGTCGCTGGTTGTTTACCTTTCAGTAACACCTTCGCATTCGCATCAGTAAACTGATGGATATCTAGTAATGTTCCTGGTAATACGTCTGTTTCACCTGCATCACTTACACGAACTTTACGTAGCATTTGACGTACCATTACCTCTACGTGTTTGTCACCAATTTCTACCCCTTGCATACGGTATACTTTTTGAACTTCACGTAATAAGTATTCTTGAACTGCTGTAATGTCCGTTACTTTTAGTAATTCTTTCGGATCAATAGAACCTTCTGTTAACTCTTTACCGTGGCTAATCGGCTGTCCTGGAGTTACTTTCAGACGAGCACCGTAAGGAATAGCATACGTACGAGCTTCAACTTCACCCTGTACAACTACTTCTTGGCGATCTTTAACATCGTTGATCGCTGCGATAACACCGTCGATTTCACTGATAACTGCCTGACCTTTCGGATTACGAGCTTCGAAGATCTCTTGGATACGAGGTAAACCTTGAGTGATATCATCTCCGGCAACCCCACCTGTATGGAATGTACGCATCGTTAACTGTGTACCTGGCTCACCGATAGATTGAGCTGCGATAATACCTACCGCTTCTCCTACTTCTACGTCTGTACCAGTTGCTAAGTTACGACCGTAACACTTCTTACATACACCATGGCGAGTGTTACACGTAAACGCTGAACGAATATTTACAGTTTCAACACCCGAATTTTCAACGATATGAGCGATATCTTCAGTAATTAATTGGTTTTCACTAACTAATACTTCACCTGTTTCAGGATGTTTTACAGTTTTTCTTGCAAAACGTCCAACAAGACGATCATATAATGACTCAATTACTTCATTACCCTCTTTAATCGCACCAATTAATAGACCACGATCTGTTCCACAATCATCTTCACGGACAATTACATCTTGTGCAACGTCTACAAGACGACGTGTTAAGTAACCAGAATCGGCAGTTTTAAGTGCTGTATCGGCAAGACCTTTACGCGCACCATGCGTAGAGATGAAGTACTCAAGTACTGTTAAACCTTCACGGAAACTCGATTTGATTGGAAGTTCGATGATACGACCAGATGGATTGGCCATCAGACCACGCATACCAGCAAGCTGAGTAAAGTTAGATGCGTTACCACGGGCACCTGAGTCACTCATCATGAAGATTGGATTGCGTTTATTCAAGGATTTCATCAGTTTTCCTTGGATAACATCTTTTGCATTACTCCAAATAGAGATAACGCGATCGTAACGTTCTTCTTCCGTGATTAAACCGCGACGGAATTGTTTAATTACATTATCTACTTTTGCTTGTGCTTCGTGGAGAATTTCATCTTTTTCGCCTAATACAAGAATGTCAGATACCCCAACTGTAATACCAGCTTTTGTAGAGTACTTGAACCCTAAGTTTTTCATACGGTCAAGCATGCGAGACGTTTCTGTAATTTGGAAACGTTTGAACACTTCCGCAATGATGTTACCAAGGATCTTCTTGCTAAATGGCGCCACTTCTTCGCGACTAGCAATAATTTCTTTAATGTTCGCACCTTTTTCAACGAAATATTCCGCTGGTGTTTCTTTTTCAAGGTTTGAGTTTGTCGGTTCATTAATATAAGGGAACGACTCTGGTAAGATTTCGTTAAATATTAATTTACCAACTGTTGTTAATAGAAGCTTACCTTTTTGCTCTTCAGTAAACGTTACGTTATTTACTGAACTTGCAGCAACTGCAACACGTGTGTGCAGATGTACATATCCATTTTGATATGCAAGTATTGCTTCGTTTGCATCTTTGAAGACCATACCTTCACCGATTGCGCCTTCACGCTCAAGTGTTAAGTAGTAGTTACCTAATACCATATCCTGAGATGGAGTAACAACTGGTTTTCCGTCTTTTGGATTCAAGATGTTTTGTGCCGCTAACATAAGAATACGAGCTTCTGCTTGTGCCTCTGATGATAACGGAACGTGAACCGCCATTTGGTCACCGTCAAAGTCCGCGTTGTATGCAGTACATACAAGTGGGTGAAGACGAATTGCGCGACCTTCTACTAATGTAGGTTCAAACGCCTGGATACCAAGACGGTGAAGTGTTGGTGCGCGGTTTAGAAGTACTGGATGTTCTTTAATCACAGATTCTAAAACGTCCCAAACTTCAGGGTGTACACGCTCAATTTTACGTTTCGCACTCTTAATGTTGTGTGCTAACCCTTTTCCAACTAACTCTTTCATAACAAAAGGTTTGAACAGTTCAAGCGCCATTTCTTTCGGTAATCCACATTGGTACATCTTTAAGTTCGGTCCTACAACGATTACAGAACGGCCAGAGTAGTCAACACGTTTACCTAATAAGTTTTGACGGAAACGTCCTTGTTTACCTTTAAGCATGTGAGATAATGATTTTAATGGACGGTTACCCGGTCCAGTTACTGGACGGCCACGACGACCATTATCAATTAATGCATCTACAGCTTCTTGTAACATACGTTTTTCGTTTTGAACGATGATGCTTGGAGCACCTAGGTCCAATAGACGTTTTAAACGGTTGTTACGGTTAATTACACGACGATATAAGTCGTTTAAGTCAGAAGTAGCAAAACGTCCACCATCTAACTGTACCATTGGGCGTAGTTCTGGTGGGATAACTGGTAGAACATCTAAGATCATCCAAGATGGTTCATTTCCAGAGTTACGGAATGCTTCTAATACTTCTAGACGTTTAATAGCACGAGTACGGCGTTGTCCTTGTGCTGTTTTTAATTCTTCTTTTAAGAAGTCTACTTCTTTATCTAAATCAATGTCTTGTAGTAGCTTTTTAATCGCTTCTGCACCCATAGCAGCTTGGAATGTGCTACCATATCGATCACGATATGCACGGTATTCTTTTTCAGAAAGTAATTGCTTCTTATCAAGTGGTGTATCTCCACTTTCTGTTACAACATAAGAAGCGAAATAAATTACTTCTTCAAGCGCGCGAGGGGACATGTCTAAGACAAGTCCCATGCGGCTCGGGATACCTTTGAAATACCAAATATGAGATACAGGAGCAGCTAATTCAATATGACCCATACGTTCACGACGTACTTTTGCACGCGTTACTTCAACGCCACATCGATCACAAACTACACCTTTATAACGTACACGTTTGTATTTTCCGCAATGACATTCCCAGTCCTTTTGTGGTCCGAAAATACGCTCACAGAACAAGCCATCTTTTTCAGGCTTTAACGTACGATAGTTAATAGTTTCTGGTTTCTTAACTTCACCGTATGACCAAGAACGAATCTTGTCAGGTGAAGCAAGTCCAATCTTCATATATTCAAAGTTATTTACATCTATCAAGGGGCCTACCTCCCTTTTAGTCTACAGGTTATCCCAATTATTCCTTAGTTGTCTCAACTTCGACATTCAATTTATCTGCTGATTGATGATCATCGTCATCTTCTGTATCACGCATTTCAATTTCTGTATCGTCGCTAGACATCATTTTAACGTCCATACCTAAACTTTGCAGCTCTTTAATCAATACTTTGAATGATTCAGGAACGCCTGGTTCTGGAACATTTTCGCCTTTAACAATTGCTTCATAAGTCTTAACACGTCCAACAACATCATCAGACTTCACTGTTAAGATTTCTTGAAGAGTATAAGCAGCACCGTAAGCTTCAAGTGCCCAAACCTCCATCTCACCGAAACGCTGTCCACCGAACTGAGCTTTACCTCCAAGAGGTTGCTGCGTTACAAGTGAGTATGGTCCAGTAGAACGAGCATGAAGTTTATCGTCAACCATGTGCGCAAGTTTGATCATATACATGACACCAACAGATACGCGGTTATCGAATGGTTCACCAGTACGTCCGTCATACAGGATTGTTTTCGCGTCATTTGCCATACCAGCTTCTTCAATTGTGCCCCAAACATCTTCCTCACGAGCGCCATCAAATACTGGTGTTGCAATGTGAATGCCCAGGTATCTTGCTGCCATACCAAGATGAAGCTCTAATACCTGACCGATATTCATACGAGATGGTACCCCTAATGGGTTTAACATGATATCGATTGGCGTACCGTCTGGTAAGTAAGGCATATCTTCTTCTGGTAAAATACGAGAAATAACACCTTTGTTACCGTGACGTCCGGCCATCTTGTCACCTTCAGAAATTTTACGTTTTTGAACGATATATGCACGTACAAGTTGATTCACGCCTGGTGGCAATTCATCGCCATCTTCACGGTTGAATACTTTTACGTCTAAGATAATACCGCCACCACCGTGTGGTACACGTAGTGATGTATCACGTACTTCACGCGCTTTTTCTCCAAAGATAGCATGTAATAGACGTTCTTCAGCTGTTAATTCTGTTACACCTTTAGGTGTTACTTTACCAACAAGTAAATCTCCATCTTTTACTTCAGCACCAACGCGAATGATACCGCGCTCGTCAAGGTTACGTAATGCGTCTTCCCCAACGTTTGGAATGTCACGTGTAATTTCTTCTGGTCCAAGCTTCGTATCACGAGCTTCTGATTCATATTCTTCAATATGAATAGAAGTGTACACATCATCTTTTACAAGGCGCTCACTCATGATGATCGCATCCTCGTAGTTATAACCGTCCCAAGTCATGAAGCCAACAAGCACGTTACGTCCAAGTGCTAGTTCACCTAATTCCATAGAAGGACCATCCGCAAGGATTTCACCTTTTACAACTTCATTTCCAACACTTACGATTGGACGTTGGTTGTAACAAGTTCCTTGGTTAGAACGAATGAATTTTTGCATTTTGTAGCGATCTAAGTCGCCTTTTACTGTTTGACCGTCAACTTCTACATAGCGACGTACCCAAACTTCACGTGCTTCTACGCGCTCAACAACACCAGGATGTTTACAGATTACTGCAGCACCTGAGTCTTTTGCTGATACGTACTCCATACCTGTACCTACAATCGGAGATTCCGGATTCATTAACGGAACCGCCTGACGTTGCATGTTCGCTCCCATAAGTGCGCGGTTAGAGTCATCGTTTTCTAAGAACGGAATACAAGCTGTCGCTGCCGACACTACTTGTTTTGGAGATACATCCATGTAGTCGATGCGTTCTCTATTTGTGACAATGTTTTCACCACGGAAACGAGCTACGATATCTTCACTTAGGAATTCACCTTCATCAGATAATTTCATATTCGCTTGGGCTACAACATAGTTATCTTCTTCATCTGCTGTTAAATAATCAACATGCCCTGTTACAAGACCAGTTTCTGGGTCAACACGACGATATGGTGTTTCAATGAAACCAAACTCATTTACTTTCGCGAACGAAGATAATGAGTTAATCAAACCGATGTTTGGTCCCTCTGGTGTTTCAATCGGACACATACGACCGTAGTGGGAGTAATGAACGTCACGTACTTCAAAGCCTGCGCGCTCACGCGTTAAACCACCAGGTCCTAATGCAGATAGTCTTCGTTTGTGAGTTAACTCTGCTAATGGATTTGTTTGGTCCATGAACTGAGATAACTGAGAACTTCCGAAGAACTCTTTAATAGATGCAATAACAGGACGAATATTAATTAGCGCCTGTGGTGTAATTGCATTTGTATCTTGGATCGACATTCTCTCACGAACAACACGTTCCATACGAGAAAGACCGATACGGAATTGATTTTGTAATAGTTCTCCAACAGAACGCAGACGACGGTTTCCTAAATGGTCAATATCATCTGTATCCCCTACTTTGTATAGTAGGTTGAAGAAGTAACTGATAGAAGCAAGGATATCACCTGGTGTGATGTGTTTCACATCACGAGTAATATTTGCATTACCAATTACATTAATTACACGTTCGCCTTCCGACTCAGGAGCATAAATCTTAATAGATTGCAGCTCAACATCGCCTTCTACCACTCCACCCATTGGTTTCGCTGTTTTGAATCCAATGTTTTTCTCTAAGTAAGGTAAAATGCGATCAAGTGTACGACGATCTAAGATTGTTCCTTCTGCCGCTAAAATTTCACCAGTTTCTGGATCCACTAATGTTTCAGCTAAACGTTGATTAAACAATCTGTTTTTAATGTGTAACTTCTTGTTGATCTTATAGCGACCTACATTTGCTAAATCGTAGCGCTTTGGATCGAAGAAACGAGACACAAGTAAGCTCTTAGCATTTTCTACTGTTGGTGGTTCACCAGGACGTAGACGCTCATAAATTTCAAGCAATGCTTTTTCTGTACTATCTGTGTTGTCTTTTTCTAATGTGTTGCTTAAGTATTCGTTATCACCTAAAAGCTCGGTGATTTCTTGATCAGAGCCAAACCCTAATGCGCGTAACAAAACAGTTACAGGAAGTTTACGCGTACGGTCAATACGCACATATACAACATCCTTAGCATCTGTCTCATACTCTAACCAAGCTCCGCGGTTTGGAATTACAGTAGCAGTAAAACCACGTTTTCCGTTTTTATCCACTTTGCCACTATAGTATACGCTTGGAGAGCGAACTAACTGGGAAACGATAACACGTTCTGCACCGTTAATTACGAATGTTCCAGTCTCTGTCATGAGTGGGAAATCTCCCATGAACACATCTTGTTCTTTTACTTCACCAGTTTCCTTGTTGATTAGACGCACTTTTACACGAAGTGGTGCTGCATACGTCACATCACGCTCTTTGCATTCGTCTACAGAGTATTTAGGTTCACCTAAGCTGTAGTCGATAAATTCAAGCGATAGATTTCCCGTAAAGTCTTCAATCGGAGAAATGTCTTGGAACATTTCTCGCAAACCCTCATCAAGAAACCACTGATAAGAAGAGGTTTGAATTTCGATAAGATTTGGTAACTCTAATACTTCACTAATACGGGCATAACTTCTTCGTTGGCGGTGGCGTCCGTATTGAACTAGTTGACCTGTCAACTGCTTCACCCCTCAAATCATGAGTATTATAAATGCACAAAAAAATTTGTGCAAAATCACAAATAAATACAACTACTGCTATTAGCGTAGTCTTTTTCTCTTAAAGATAAATACGTTGAGTCTTTCTACCTGCTCAAAAAAGAAAAATGGCTTCTATAAGAAAACCATCATTCTGTTTCATAATCTGCTGATTTTACTATCTTTTCCAAGAGAAACAAAAATATACATCTTTCTCAACGCAGAAAATCATATATTGGCATTGTATAATGTTAACATAGCCAAAAATAACCGTCAACGTTTTTTTGATTTTATGATATAATATCCTTTTTTCTTTTCTACAATCTCAACTTCAGAAAATACTTCTTCTAGTTTTTTCAGCGCAGATGGTGCACCCTGCTTCTTTTGAATAACAATCCAAAGTTCTCCACCTGGAACTAAATACTCCACAGCTTTTTCTAAAATCTCATGTACGATATCTTTACCCGCACGAATTGGAGGGTTAGATAGAATAGCAGCATACTCGCCATCTACATTTTCATAGACGCTACTTTGAAAAATACGTATATTCTCGATTCTGTTATTAGCGGCATTTTCTTTCGCAAGCCCAAGCGCCCTTTCATTCACATCCACCATGTGAACTTCACAACCTTGAAACTCTTTCGCTAACGACAAACCAATAGGACCGTATCCACAACCTACGTCTAATATATCACCTTTAATATCCGGCATTTGAAACGCTTCAATTAAAAGACGAGAACCAAAGTCCACCTCGTTTTTCGAAAACACCCCATGGTCAGATAAAAAAGTAAATTGAGATCCACGAAGTGGAAATTCCCATCGTTTACGATCACTTTTACTAGAAGGGTCGTTAGAAAAATAATGGTCTGCCATATGGCCACCTCTTTTCTTTACAGTTAAAAAAAAAGCTCGCATGAGAGCGAGCTTTTTTTAAAGCATCAAAAGTTAATTACTTAACTTCTACAGCAGCGCCAACTTCTTCAAGTTTAGCTTTCATTTCTTCAGCTTCCTCTTTAGAAACGCCTTCTTTGATTGCTTTTGGAGTGTTGTCAACTAATTCTTTAGCTTCTTTTAAGCCAAGACCAGTGATTTCACGTACAGCTTTGATAACTTTGATTTTTTGAGCGCCAGCACTTGCAAGTACTACGTCAAACTCAGTTTTTTCAGCAGCAGCTTCACCAGCGCCACCAGCTACAGCTACAGGAGCAGCAGCAGTTACGCCGAATTCTTCCTCGATAGCTTTTACTAAGTCGTTAAGTTCTAATACAGTCATAGATTTAACTGCTTCAATGATTTGTTCTTTAGTCATTGTAAATATCCTCCCTTAAATAGGTTTGTATTGTTTTATAGATAACAAGTAATTATCTTTTAAAAAATTAAGCGCCTTGCTCTTCCTTTTGTTCTGCAACTGCTTTAGTAGCAAGTGCAAGGTTACGGATTGGAGCTTGAAGAACGCTAAGAAGCATAGAAAGTAAGCCTTCACGTGATGGAAGAGTAGCGATTGCTTTAACCTCATCAAGTGTTACAAGTTTACCTTCGATTACGCCCGCTTTAATTTCTAAAGCTTCATGTTTTGTAGCGAAGTCGTTTAATACTTTCGCAGGAGCAACTACATCCTCGTTACTGAACGCGATTGCGTTTGGTCCTGTTAAGAATTCGTTTAACTCAGCCATTTCAGCAGATTCTGCAGCACGACGAGTTAGAGAGTTTTTGTAAACTTTGAACTCAACGCCAGCTTCACGTAATTGCTTACGTAATTCTGTTGCTTCAGAAACTGTTAAACCACGGTAGTCAACAACAATTGTAGATTTACTAGCACGAAGTTTGTCCGCGATTTCAGTTACAACTTGTTGTTTAGTTTCGATTACTTTGCTCATGTTATTACACCTCCTGTAGATTATATAGAAGATGTACCGAAAGTGCACTAAAAACCTCCATGCCCAACTTGTAGACATGGAGGCATATAGTCACAGAAAAAAATTCCGTTTCGTATATTAACACCTAGGTAGGAAATTAAGTCTATTGACACCTACTGTCTACGGTACACTATTTAAATCACAACATAAATGATTATATTAAATCTTCTTTATGAAGTCAACTTCCAATTTTTACGCTAATGTAGAAACGTCTACGCGTACGCCAGGTCCCATTGTAGAAGCAACTGTTACGTTCTTCATGTAAGTACCTTTTGCAGCAGATGGCTTAACTTTTAATAAAGTGTCAGCGATTGTTTTGAAGTTTTCTACTAATTTAGCATCTTCGAAAGATACTTTACCGATTGGAACATGGATGTTACCAGCTTTATCAACGCGGTATTCAACTTTACCAGCTTTGATTTCGTTAACAGCTTTAGTTACATCGAAAGTAACTGTTCCAGTTTTAGGGTTTGGCATTAAACCTTTAGGTCCTAATACGCGACCAAGTTTACCAACTTCACCCATCATGTCAGGAGTTGCTACTACTACATCGAAATCGAACCAACCTTGTTGGATTTTACCGATGTAATCAGTATCGCCTACGAAATCAGCGCCAGCAGCTTCAGCTTCTTTAGCTTTTTCACCTTTAGCGAACACTAATACACGTTGTACTTTACCAGTACCGTGCGGAAGAACAACTGCACCACGGATTTGTTGGTCAGCTTTCTTAGGGTCAACACCTAAACGGAATGCAGCTTCTACAGTTGCATCAAATTTAGCTGTGTTTGTTTTCTTTACTAATTCTACTGCTTCTGTTGCAGAGTAAGCAGATGCACGATCAACAAGCTTTGCAGCTTCTACGTACTTTTTACCTCTTTTAGCCATTTTTATTTCCTCCTCGAATGTGGTTTTAGCGGAATAACCTCCCACGTTTACGCCTGTTTTCAGGTATAACCTGAGGATGAGCGCCATCCATTTATTTAAAAACAATAATCATTTACGATAATAAAGGTTGCGAATTGGAATTCCAGACCCGCAACCTTTTTTAAAAACAAATCGAATTAGTCTTCGATAACGATGCCCATACTGCGTGCAGTACCTTCAACCATACGCATTGCAGCTTCTACGCTAGCAGCGTTTAGGTCAGGCATTTTAGTTTCAGCGATTTCGCGTACTTTATCACGCTTAACAGTTGCCACTTTATTACGGTTTGGTTCACCAGAACCAGACTCAATACCAGCTACTTTCTTAAGAAGAACAGCAGCAGGAGGAGTTTTAGTAATGAAAGTGAATGAACGGTCCTCAAATACCGTAATTTCAACAGGGATGATAAGACCAGCTTGATCTGCTGTACGAGCGTTAAACTCTTTACAGAAGCCCATGATGTTAACACCTGCTTGTCCTAATGCTGGACCAACTGGTGGAGCTGGGTTAGCTTTACCTGCAGGAATTTGAAGCTTTACCATTTTAATTACCTTTTTAGCCACGAGACACACCTCCTTAAGTCCGTGATGTGGTCAATTGGACAGTGATTTGCCCTCCCACGTCATATTTTATCTGTAAGGATAAAATCTTTCAAAAAACGTCTCCGATAACGAAGACGTACTGACTTAAAAGATATTATCACTTTTTACAATTCATTTCAAGTTTCATTTTATAATTTTTCAATTTGATGGAAGTCAAGTTCAACTGGAGTCTCGCGACCAAACATGTCCACAAGTACGCTAACCTTTTTCTTCTCCACATCAATTTCTTCAATAGCACCTGTATAATCTGCGAATGGCCCCTCATTTACACGTACTGTCTCATGAAGTTCAAAGTCGAAATCAACCACTTCGTTGTCCATTCCCATATGTTTCATAATGGTAACAACTTCCTCTTCTAATAGAGGTGATGGTTTAGATCCAGAACCAGAAGAACCAACGAACCCAGTTACACCCGGCGTGTTACGTACAACATACCAAGAATCATCAGTCATGATTAATTCTACTAATACATAACCTGGGAACACTTTTCTTTTCATTAATTTTTCTTTTCCGTTTTTCATTTCTACTTCTACTTCTTCCGGGACAACAACACGGAAAATTTTATCTTGCATACCCATTGATTCTACACGCTTCTCTAGGTTTGCTTTTACTTTATTTTCATATCCAGAATAAGTATGGACAACATACCAACTTTTTTCCATTCATTTAGGACGAGCGTCCTTCCCTCCCTGACGTACATTTTTTTGCGCAAATGAAAAAACCCGTTCACCGGGCTTTTACACAGTTCTTATAAATAACATTATATCATGGATAAGTGCTTCTTATTCAAGAATTAACCAAGAATTAACCGAATTAAAGAAGAAATGCCCATATCAACTACTGCGAAGAAAATCGCAAAGAACACAACTGTAGCAACAACAGTCGCTGTTGAGCGGAGTAATTCATCTTTTTTAGGCCAACTTACTTTTTTCATTTCGCGACCTACATCGCCGAAAAAGTTCGTTAAACGCATCTGCGGGACCTCCAGTGTATTATTTCAATTATTTATTTTGTTTCCTTGTGAACTGTATGCTGATTGCATGTTTTACAAAACTTTTTTATTTCAAGTCGCTCTATTGAGCTCGTATCTTTCATAGTAGAGTAGTTTCGATTTTTACACTCTTCACATGAGAGTACAACTTTTTTCCTCATTAGTTACACCAACCTTGTAACATTATGTCCCTAAAAATGTATCATATAATAAAAGACAATGTCAATGACATGCATTTTGTACTGTCTACAAAAGAAAACAGGTGATTTATTTTACACCTGTTGCACTTGTTATTTGTTATGAATTTAAAGTTGTACTTTCTCGCATTTCCATATATCGTTCCAATTTCCTCTTCACCCGCTGTAAAGCGTTATCAATAGATTTCACATGTCTGTTTAACTGTTCTGAAATCTCTTGATAAGAACGCCCATCTAGATATAAAGAAAGTACTTTTCTTTCTAAATCGCTTAATAATTCTGATATTTTTGATTCTATGTCTGTATATTCTTCTTGGCTAATAATCATCTCTTCAGGATCAGTTACCTTCGCTTCAGAAATAACATCCAATAATGTTCGATCAGATTCCTCATCGTAAATCGGCTTATCTAAAGACACATACGAATTTAAGGGAATATGTTTTTGCCTTGTTGCCGTTTTAATAGCGGTAATAATTTGTCGAGTGATACACAGTTCAGCAAATGCTTTGAATGAAGACAGCTTGTCCTCTTTATAATCACGAATTGCTTTAAACAATCCTATCATACCTTCTTGAACAATATCTTCTCGATCGGCACCCACTAAAAAGTAAGATCTTGATTTCGCGCGAACAAAGTTCTTATATTTGTGAATTAAATATTCTAGAGCGTCAGTATTACCTTTTCGAACTAACTCAACGATTGCCTCATCCTCTAAATCACGAAATGTAACGTCGCCTACACTTACGAAGCCTGCTTCCACCTTGATCCCTCCGACCGCTATTTATTTAGCAATATTATACAGTAAAAAGACAAAGAGCGTCAATGCTTCAACGCTCTCCTCTTCTTAATTTTTCTAATTTTTCTGTAATATCTTTACTAAATATCTTTCGCATGGCGGGTTGCTGTTCTTTCGTGTCTTTTGTACGCCTTCTTACTTGTTGCTCCATTGCCTGTACTTCCAACTCTAATTCACGCGCAGATTTCCGAAGGGCACCTTGCGCAAATATAACCCATTGTTCCGTGTAATCAGAAGTCGCAACATATATTCGTGTATTTATATTTCTAAGCTCTATCGCAAGTTGCTCTATCTTTTCGTCTGCAGTTTGATTCTTTCGTGTGAATATTACTTCCACACGAGATTGTTTCATCTTTTTTTCAATACCGTGTACTGTATAGGCATCAAAGACTATCATCACTTTTGTACCTGTATAACCTTGATAATCCGCCATCTTATCAATAAGTGCATCTCTTGATGATTGTAAATCTACATCCCGCAGTTTCTTCAAATCTCCCCAAGCTCCGATAATGTTGTAACCGTCAACGATTAAAATATCGTTCATCTTTTATTTACCAATTTCGTGACGTTTACGATATACCTCATACATTAACAAACTTGCGGCTACGGAAGCATTTAAGGATGTAACTTTACCAACCATCGGTAGAGTGATTAGGAAATCACACTTTTCACCAATAATACGACTCATACCTTTTCCTTCACTACCAATTACTAACCCAATTGGCATTTTACCATCTAAATTACGGTAATCCGTTTTCCCTTTGGCATCTGTACCAGCAATCCAAAGTCCACGTTCTTTTAATTCATCAATTGTACGGGATAAGTTCGTTACGCGCGCAACAGGAATGTATTCAATCGCTCCTGTTGATGCTTTCGCAACTGACGCTGTAAGCCCCACAGCCCTTCTCTTTGGAATAATAATTCCATGAGCTCCTGTCGCATCAGCAGTACGCATAATAGAACCTAGGTTATGGGGATCTTCAATCTCATCTAAAATTAAGAAGAATGGATCTTCATTACGTTTTTCTGCCACTTTGAATAACTCTTCTAACTCCGCATACTGATATGCAGCTACTTGAGCAATTACACCTTGATGATTACCCTCAACTAATTGATCTAACTTTTTCTTTGGTGCATGTTGTAAAATAACCTTATTTTCTTTCGCTAACGCTAGTACAATCTGTACTTGTCCTTTGGCAGCACCTTCTGCGATCCAAATTTTATTTATATCTCTCCCTGATCGTAACGCCTCAATTACAGGGTTACGTCCGATAATATATTCACTACTCATGATGATGTGCCCCCTTCCTTTTCTTCTAAAACTGCAATTGCCTTATATACAATTTCGTCTAATCTTTCACGGTTATTTAATAAATGATGATAACCAATTAGCGCTTCAAAGGCTGTACTATGTCGATATGTTTGTACATCCGTATTTTTTGGAACTGTACCTGAATTTGCATTACGTCCTCTTCTTAATACCGCCTCTTCTTCCTCTGTCAAAAACGCCGTCTCTAATAAATGATAAACAACTTTCGCCTGTGCTTTTGCTGAAACAAAGCTCGTCCCTAATCGATGTAATTGATTAGGGCGAACTTTCCCTTTTTGAAGTAGGTGATAGCGGATATATTGTTCATATACCGCATCACCCATGTATGCTAACGCTAAGCTGTTTAATTGCTTTGCATCAATCATTCTTATCCTCTTTTCCATCTTGTACCTTGAGCGGTATCTTCTAAAATAATATTACGGTCTTTTAAGTCATCGCGAATTTGATCTGATAATGCAAAATCACGATTTTTACGAGCTTCAATGCGTTTTTGAATAAGTGCCTCAATTTCTTCATCAAGCAACTCTTCTTGCGCTAATTCTAACCCTAAAATATCAAATAATGTTTCAAGTTGTTTTACGTATGCTTCAATTACCACTGTAGACGTATGTTCTTCCAGTAAATATTGATTCGCATGATTTGCCACATTATATAACTCAGTGATTGCATTAGCAGTGTTGAAATCATCATTCATCGCTTCTTCAAATGCAGTCTGGAATTTTTCCAGTTCCGCTAACCATTTCTCATTATGGTCTGTTAAATCAGTACTACTCTCCATACGGTGTTTTAAGTTACCGTAAGCCGTCTTAATTCTTTCCAGTCCGTTATTTGTGCTTTGTAATAACTCTTCACTGAAATTAATTGGATGACGGTAATGTACCGATAGCATAAAGAATCTAATTAACTGCGGATTATATTGCTTAATGATATCGTGAACTAAAATAAAGTTCCCCAATGACTTAGACATCTTCTCATTATTAATATTAATATATCCATTGTGCATCCAGTAACGTGCAAATGTTTTTCCAGTTAACGCCTCAGACTGCGCAATTTCATTCTCATGATGAGGAAATGCTAAGTCTTGACCACCAGCATGAATATCGATTGTATCTCCTAAGTATTTACGTGCCATTGCCGAGCATTCAATATGCCAGCCTGGACGACCTTTCCCCCAAGGGCTTTCCCAGAAGATTTCTCCTTCTTTAGCATCTTTCCATAAAGCAAAATCAAGAGGGTCTTGTTTCTTTTCTCCTACTTCAATACGCGCACCGTGACGTAAGTCTGCGATTGGTTGATGCGATAATTTACCGTATCCTTCGAATTCCTTCGTTCTAAAGTACACATCACCTTCTGATTCATATGCATATCCTTTATTCACAAGTTCTTGAATAAATTCAATAATGATATCCATATTTTCCGTTACACGCGGATGAACTGTTGCGTGTTTGCAACCTAGTGCCGTTACATCCTCAAAGTACGCTTCAACGAAACGGTCAGCAATTGTCGGCACATCTTCACCTAATTCATTTGCTGCTTTAATTAATTTATCATCTACGTCAGTAAAGTTGGACACATACTGCACATCATACCCTTTATATTCTAAATAACGGCGTACCGTATCAAATACCATAGGTGGTCTTGCATTCCCAATGTGAATATAGTTATAAACTGTAGGTCCACACACATACATCTTTACCTTATTTTCTTCTAATGGAGTAAACTCTTCCTTTTGACGTGTTAACGTATTATAAATGTGAATAGTCATTTTTATCCTTCCTTTCTACCTTTACTTCAAGTTGTTTTTTCAATTTATCAAGTTCTACTTCCATGACCTTTAACTTATCAAAAATTGGGTCTGGAAGGTCAGAATGATTTAATTCTTGACCGATTTTTACTCCATTTTGAATAACGACTCGGCCAGGTATACCTACAACTGTAGAATGTGCAGGGACTTCTTTTAATACGACAGAACCTGCTCCAATTTTAGAATTCTCTCCAACTGTAATAGAACCTAGTACTTTAGCACCTGTTGCAATTAATACATTATCCTGAATTGTAGGGTGCCTCTTTCCCTTTTCTTTACCCGTACCACCTAATGTAACCCCTTGATAGATCGTTACATTATCACCAATTTCGCACGTTTCTCCAATTACAACCCCCATTCCATGGTCTATGAAAAAACGACGACCAATTGTTGCTCCTGGATGAATCTCAATGCCAGTAAAGAAACGACTAACTTGTGAGATCCAACGTGCAATAAAGAAGAAATTTTTTTTATAAAAAGCATGTGCAATTCGATGGGCCCAAACTGCATGTAATCCAGAGTAAGTCAAAATGACTTCGAAATAACTTCTTGCCGCTGGATCCTGTTCAAAAACGACTTCAATATCTTCCCGAAGCCTCTTAAACATCGACGTTCCCTCCCCTTTATGGGCTGCTTTTTCGAATGAACTAACTCCCTACTTATCTCCCTAAATCTTTATACACGTAGATAAAATTTATACTCATACCCAGTTTTACGGTATAAAAAAAGACGCCTCTGTCATATTGACAGAGACGCCTTATAAGCGCGGTTCCACTCTGTTTAGGCTAAAAAAGCCTCAAACTCATCTCTGATAACGGTGTACACCGCTTCTGCTTACTTTACGCCCTAAGACGTTTCGCAAAACAATTTACTGTTCAGCAGAAGACTCGAAGGGGCATTTCAAAAATCCGCTTATAAACCACTTCCAGCCTAAAGGTGGTTCTCTCTGTAAAAAGCCTGATTTTCTACTTCTCCTTCTCGTCGCTTTTCCTTATTAGGTTTTAAGTATACTTATTATATTTCTAAACCTAGAAAATGTTAACCAATTACTTTTTGAAGACGATTTAAAACTTTTTCTTTTCCAAGAAGTGCAATAGCATTCGGAAGCTCTGGACCATGTGTTTGACCAGTAGTTGCAACACGGATTGGCATAAATAAGTTTTTACCTTTATGACCTGTTTCCTTTTGAACTGCTTTAATAGCCGCCTTAATTGCTGTTGGTTCCATCGCTTCTAGTGCTTCTACTTGACCAGCAAATGCACGAAGTACTTCTGGTACTTGTTCACCTTTTAATACTTCTTGTCCTTCTTCTTCATAATCAACATGATCTTTGAAGAACATTTCAGAAAGCTCTACAATTTCAGCTCCAAAACTCATTTGTTCATGGTATAAAGCAATTACACCACGGATCCAATCTTGATCTTGTTCACTTAAAGTTTCTCCCACACGTCCAGCTTTCACTAAATGCGGTAAACTTAACTCTACAACCGTATCTAAATCTTGCTTTTTCATATACTGGTTGTTCATCCATTTTAGTTTTTGAGAATCAAATAATGCAGGTGATTTTGATAAACGAGCTGCATCAAACATTTTGATAAACTCATCTTTAGAGAAGATTTCTTCTTCACCTACTGGTGACCAACCTAATAGCGCAATAAAGTTAAAGATTGCTTCTGGAAGATATCCAAGCTCTTTATATTGCTCAATAAATTGAATAATAGATTCATCACGCTTGCTTAATTTTTTACGACTTTCATTTACAATTAAAGTCATATGACCGAATTGTGGGATATCCCAACCGAAAGCTTCATAAATCATCATTTGTTTTGGCGTGTTTGAAATATGATCATCACCACGAAGTACATGTGTAATCTCCATTAAGTGATCATCTACTGCTACCGCAAAGTTATAAGTTGGGATTCCATCTTTTTTCACGATAACAAAATCACCAAAATCATTTGAATGGAATGCAACTTCGTCTTTTACGATGTCTTTGAATGTGTAATCACGATTAGCTGGTACACGGAAACGAATACTCGGAATACGTCCCTCAGCTTCAAATTCTTTCATTTGTTCTTCAGTTAAATCACGGTGGTTACCTGCATAACGAGGTGTTTCACCACGAGAAATTTGTCCTTCACGCTCTGCTTCTAGCTCTTCTTCTGTCATATAACATTTGTAAGCTAAACCACGCTCTAATAAATCTAGATATAATTTTTTATAAATATCTAAACGCTCTGTTTGACGATATGGTCCAAATTCACCGCCAACATCAACACCTTCATCCCAGTCCATACCGAGCCATTTTAAGTATTTTAATTGGCTTTCTTCTCCACCAGCCACGTTACGTTTTACATCAGTATCTTCAATACGAATAATAAACTTGCCATCTAAATGACGAGCAAATAAATAATTAAATAATGCCGTACGCGCATTTCCGATATGTAAGTGTCCTGTTGGACTTGGCGCATAGCGCACTCTCACTTGCTTTTCCATAATTGGTACACCTTCCATTCTTAATGTCTACACATTCTATAATTGTACAACAAAAAAATGTGATTATCCATCTTACGAATTAAAAACCATTATTTTTTCTGTAATAATACCACTGCTTGAGAGGCAATCCCTTCTTCCCTACCTGTAAATCCTAATTTTTCTGTTGTAGTTGCCTTTACATTAATGTTATCTATAGACGTTTCTAACAGTTCACTAATACGTTTACGCATACTTTCAATATGCGGTGCCATTTTTGGCTTTTGAGCAATGATTGTACAATCTAAATTCCCTAACTCGTAACCTTGTTCACGCACAAATTCCCAAACTTTTTGCAACAATACAGCTGAATCTGCATCTTTAAAAGCTGGGTCTGTATCAGGAAAATGCTTTCCGATATCTCCTGCTGCAATGGCACCTAAACATGCATCAGCAATCGTATGTAACAATACATCTGCATCTGAATGGCCGATTAATCCTTTCTCGTGTGGAATTGTAATTCCGCCAATAATTAACGGTCTACCTTCTGCAAATTCATGCACGTCAAAACCTTGTCCAATTCGAAACATTCTTTACATCCTCCTTGAGCTAAACCACTGAGCTTTATGACTCTATATTATATCGATATCCTTACAAAGAAAAGCCCGGCCATTGCCGAGCTTTTCTTTGTTATACACTATCACGGCTATTTTTTCAGAACATGAAGGAAACTTTCAGCAATTAGTAAATCCTCTGGAGTCGTCACTTTAATATTATAGTAACTCCCTTCTACTACACCTACTTGCTTTCCAATACGTTCCACGAGACTTGCATCATCTGTACCAAGAAAACAGCTCTGTTTTGCACTTCTATGAGCTTCTAGCAAAAGAGAAACAGAGAACCCTTGCGGTGTTTGTACAGCCTTAAGCTGAGATCGTTCTACCGTTTCGACAACAACACCTTGCTCTACCTTCTTAACTGTATCCTTTACTGGCACTGCACAAATGGAAGCTCCATATTTTTCTGCTGCTGTTAATACATCTTGAATCACTTTATTCGTTACGAATGGGCGCGCTCCGTCATGTACAAGAACGTATTCAACATCACTCGCATGCTGAATCGCGTTATATACACTATCTTGTCTTTCGGCTCCACCCTGAATAAATTGTACCTGTTTTTCAATCGGATACTTCTGCATTAATTCTTCAAAATACGGGCGTTCCTCTTCGTTAATTGCCATAACAATACTTTTGCACGCTTTATCTCTTTCAAAAGCACGTAATGTATGAACGATAATCGGTACTTCATTTATAAGTAAGAACAACTTATTTTTGCCAGCACCCATCCGCTTTCCTTGGCCGGCTGCCGGAATAATTAATGTATACATATTAATAATCCTCTACCTATAATGCTTTTTCTAATAATTTACGTTTTGCGAAAATCATACGACCAGCTGATGTTTGTAATACGCTAGTAACCAGTACATTAAGTTGCGAACCTACATACTCTCTACCATCTTCTACTACAATCATCGTACCATCATCTAAGTACGCAACACCTTGGTTTTGCTCTTTACCATCTTTCACAACATAAACATTTAATTCTTCGCCAGGGAGTACAACTGGTTTAATTGCATTAGCTAAATCATTAATGTTTAACACTGTTACTCCTTGTAATTCAGAAACTTTATTTAAGTTAAAATCATTCGTTACTACAGTTCCACCGGTGATTTTTGCTAACTTTACAAGTTTGCTATCCACCTCTTGGATATCCTCGAAATCGCCTTCATAAATTTCTACCGGAATCGGCATCTCTTTTTGAATACGATTTAAAATGTCTAGTCCTCTGCGACCACGATTACGCTTTAAAGCATCGGAAGAATCGGCAATATGCTGAAGCTCTTCTAATACGAATTGTGGAATCACAATTGTTCCTTCCAAAAACTTCGTTTGGCAAATGTCAGCAATACGTCCATCGATAATTACACTCGTATCGAGAATTTTCCAATGAGTCGTAGATTTTTCTGCTTCTGCCTCTTCGTTCTCGTTATTATTTTTCTTCTTACCTCCGCGTTGGGGTAATGTAAATAATCCTAGCAATTCATTCCTCTTTTTAAATCCTACTTGGAATCCTAAATATCCAAGTAAAAGAGTGAAGAACACTTGCAATACCGTACTAATAACCGGAATTGTAAATTCACGAATCGGTATTAAAATTAAATATGCAACAATAAGACCAGAGATCAATCCTAATGTACCAAATAAAACATCTGCTACAGGCGCCTTTACAAGAGCCTCTTCAATATGCTTAATAAGTTGAACAATATAATCTACAAGCCAAAATGTTGTTAAAAATAAAATAATTGCACCAATAATCGCACGAACATACGATCCTTCCAATAAAGGAACAGCACCGATGTCTAATACATTAATAACTTTTGGGATTAAGTAAATCCCTAACGCTCCCCCGATCACTAGAAAGAAGAGCTGTACGATCCGTTTTAACATCCAACCACCTCCTACTCATTATTAACCATTGTTTCGCTAATCAAAACGCCGAATGCAAAAGCGGACGTGTTTTTTTATAAATAGTTTTATTTACCAATATATCATATCATATACCAAAAATGTTCTAGTGTCGTTATATTATGGAATCAATGTAATATTCTTAATTGTGTCTACTCATATATAGATGCTCTTGAATTCTTTTTAAGCCTTCTCGTATTTTCTTCGCCCTTACTTCCCCAATTCCTTCCACATCATCCAATTCCTGAATAGTCGCGCGACAAACTCCTTGCAACGTTTTGAATCGATTAATTAAATTTTCAATGATAAGTGGCGGAACACGAGAGATTTTGCTTGTAATTCGATATCCCCTTGGCGTCACACTTTCTTCTAAACTGGTTTGCCCTGGGTAACCAAGTAATTTAACTAAATCACTATCCTCTAAAAGTTGTGTATTTGCAAGGTCCTGTAACTTTTTCAAAATTTGATGATGGTCTTGTGTTTTCTCCTGATGGTAATCTTTAATTAACAATGCTGCCTCTGCTTCTAAATCAGCTAGTAATTCTGTAAGCTGTAAACGAATTAACCTACCTTCTGTTCCTAGCTCATGAATATAGCTCAATATTTCATTTTTAATACGCAGTACCATTTCAACACTATGTAAAACGTGAACTACCTCAGACATTGTAACGACCTCTTCAAATTCTAGAATGCCCAAATTCGTAATACCATCATTCCATACAGCCTTATATTTTTCTAACGTTTGAATAGCTTGGTTTGCCTTTGTTAAAATAACCCCTATATCTTTTAGTGTATAACGTAAGTTCCCTTGATATAGCGTAATTACGTTACGTCTTTGTGAAATGGCCACAACAAGGCTGCCCGTCTGCTTCGCTACACGTTCTGCTGTTCGGTGACGCATACCGGTTTCAATAGAATCAATAGATGCCTCTGGAACTAACTGTGCATTCGCTATTAAAATTTTACTTCCCGTTTCATTTAAAATAAGTGCCCCGTCCATTTTTGCTAATTCATATAAACTAGCAGGAGAGAATGCACAATTAATGTGAAAACCACCATCCACAATACTTTTAATCTGCTCATTATATCCAAGAACAATTAGCCCCCCTGTTTGTGCGCGAAGTACATTATCTATCCCTTCACGCAGTGGTGTTCCTGGGGCCACGAGCTGTAAAATATTAATCATACTTTTGACACGTTGCTTATTTTCTTCCATAGCCTAGCCTCCTAATGTCAAACGAAGCGCTTCTCCTAAATTAGAAACACCTACAACCTCAATCCCATCCGGAATTGTCCATCCTCCTAAGTTTTTTCTAGGAATAATAACACGTTGAAATCCTAATTTAGCCGCTTCTTGTACACGTTGTTCGATTCTTGATACTCTTCTTATTTCTCCAGTTAATCCTACTTCTCCTATTACTGCATCAGTTGGTGCCGTAGATTTATCCCTAAAACTTGAGGCTATACTTAAAGCCACTGCTAAATCAATTGCCGGTTCGTCTAATTTCAAACCACCAGCTACTTTTAAATATGCATCTTGATTTTGCAATAGTAAACCTGTTCTTTTTTCTAATACTGCCATAATAAGCGAAACACGGTTATGATCAATTCCCGTCGCCATTCTTCGAGGATTTCCAAAACTAGTAGGGGAGATTAATGCTTGTATTTCTACTAAAACCGGTCTTGTTCCTTCCATTGAAGCAACTACTGTTGATCCTGCAACACCAACCGGCCTTTCCTCAAGGAAGATTTCAGAAGGATTTAAAACTTCCGCAAGACCAAGCTCTTTCATTTCAAAGATACCCATTTCATTCGTGGAACCAAAACGGTTCTTCACAGCCCGTAAAATACGATACGTATGGTGTCGATCTCCTTCAAAGTAAAGAACTGCATCGACCATATGTTCTAACATACGAGGTCCTGCAATTGCTCCTTCTTTTGTCACATGCCCGACAATGAAAATAGGGATTCCTTTTGTTTTTGCAAGTTTCATTAATTCCGCTGTACATTCACGTACTTGTGCCACACTTCCTGGTGCTGACGTCACTTCAGGTAAATGTATCGTTTGAATAGAATCAATAACAACAAAAGCTGGATTCATCTCTTCAATATGTGCTGCAATACGCTGCAGGTCTGTCTCTGCTACAACAAATAGATTGCTACCCTTTACATGCAAACGATCTGCACGAAGTTTAATCTGCTTTGCTGACTCCTCACCCGATATGTATAATACATCATATGAAGAATCTGCTAATTGTGATGAAATCTGTAATAGTAATGTTGATTTTCCAATCCCAGGGTCTCCACCAATAAGCACTAAGGACCCATCTACAATTCCACCACCAAGCACACGATTAAACTCTTGAAATTCCGTTTCAATACGTGCCTCAGACTTTGTTTCTACTTCGGTAAGACGTCTTGGTTTTGTTACTTCCGTTTGAATTGCATTCGCGTAATTAAGGCGCCTAGATGATACAACTGGTTCCATTTCTTCAACAAGTGTATTCCATTGACCACATCCAGGACATTTACCCATATATTTTGGTGACTGATAACCACATTCTTGACATATAAATTTCGTTTTCTTTTTAGCCATACCTTTTTATAGTTCACTTCACTTTCGTCTATAAACGTTTATCCTTCTCGTACAAGAAAGAGGGCTATCGCGTAGCCCTCTTTGTTTGTCTATACTTATTTTACCTTTTCCGCACTATGAATGACAAATGATTCTCCTTCTACATCAAAGATAACTTTTTGTCCTTTCTCAATAGCACCTTTTAAAAGTTCTTCTGATAGTCTATCTTCTACATGTTTCTGAATTGCTCTGCGAAGTGGACGAGCGCCATACTCACGATCAAATCCTTTATCTGCAATAGCTGAAATTGCCCCTTCCGTTAAGTGCAATTCGATTTCTTGTTCTTTTAAGCGATTAACTAACTGATTTACCATAAGAGTTACAATCTCTTGAATATGTTTTTTCTCAAGCATATGGAATACGATAATTTCATCAATACGGTTTAAGAATTCTGGACGAAATGCCTTTTTCAGCTCATCCATTACTTTACCTTTCATATCCGAATAATCACGGCTTTCATCTTGTACATTAAATCCAAGATGTTTGTTACGTTTTAACGCCTCGGCACCAACGTTAGACGTCATAATAACAATCGTATTACGGAAATCAACTGTACGTCCTTTAGAATCTGTTAAACGACCATCTTCTAATACTTGTAGTAAAATATTAAACACATCCGGATGAGCTTTCTCTACCTCATCTAATAAGACAACTGAATATGGCTTGCGACGAACTTTCTCTGTTAATTGTCCACCTTCTTCATATCCAACATATCCTGGAGGAGAACCAACTAAACGGGAAGTAGAATGCTTCTCCATGTATTCTGACATATCGATGCGAATCATTGCATCTTCATCACCGAACATAGATTCTGCTAGTGCTCTTGCAAGTTCTGTTTTACCTACACCTGTTGGCCCTAAGAAAATAAATGAACCAATTGGGCGCTTCGGATCTTTTAATCCTGCTCTTGCACGACGAACAGCTTTTGCTACAGCTACTACTGCTTCATCTTGACCAATCAAACGATCATGGAGAATGGATTCTAAATTTAATAATTTATCAGTCTCTGTTTGTGCAAGTTTAGAAACTGGGATACGCGTCCATGTAGAAAC
Organism: Bacillus sp. ME78; assembly: GCF_903970865.1. NCBI lineage: Bacteria > Bacillati > Bacillota > Bacilli > Caryophanales > Bacillaceae > Bacillus > Bacillus sp. ME78. Next base: position 4,036 of record NZ_CAJCKK010000029.1, on the reverse strand, counting down.
GACATTTGCAATATCTTCTACCGTAACCTCTGAATTTTCTTTTCCTTGTTGCTCTTTCCATTGACGTTTTGTATCTTCTAACTTCTCACGTAAGCGTTGCTCCATATCACGTAAGGATGCAGCCTTTTCAAATTCTTGACTTTGTACAGCTGCATCTTTTTCTTTTCGAATCTCCTCAAGCTTCACTTCAAGCTCTTTTAAGTTTGGTGGTGTTGTATAAGAACGTAAGCGAACTTTTGAAGCAGCTTCATCAATTAAATCAATTGCTTTATCTGGTAAAAAGCGATCTGTAATATAACGATCTGAAAGTTTTACAGCTGCATCAATAGCGTCATCTGTAATAGATACACGGTGATGCGCCTCATAACGATCACGTAAACCTTTCAAGATTTGAATCGATTCTTCTAAACTTGGCTCATCAACATGAATTGGTTGAAAACGTCTTTCTAAAGCCGCGTCTTTTTCAATATATTTACGATACTCATCTAAAGTTGTTGCCCCAATACATTGTAACTCTCCTCGTGCTAAAGATGGTTTTAAAATATTCGATGCATCGATTGCACCTTCTGCTCCACCTGCACCAATTAATGTATGAAGCTCATCAATAAATAGAATAATATTGCCTGCTTGGCGAATTTCATCCATCACTTTCTTTAAACGATCTTCAAATTCACCGCGATATTTCGTTCCAGCTACCACTGTACCCATATCTAGTGTCATAACACGCTTATCTCTTAAAGTTTCAGGAACTTCATTATTTACAATTTGCTGTGCTAATCCTTCTGCAATTGCCGTTTTACCTACACCAGGCTCACCAATTAATACTGGGTTGTTTTTCGTTCTACGGCTTAATACCTCAATTACACGTTGAATTTCTTTACCACGTCCAATAACAGGGTCTAAGCGATTTTCACGCGCAACAACTGTTAAGTCCCTTGCTAAACTGTCAAGTGTCGGTGTATTTGCATTTGATGCTGAACCACCTTGATGACCTGAACTAGCTTCATTACTTCCAAGAAGTTGTAAAACTTGTTGTCTTGCTTTATTTAGACTTACACCTAAATTATTTAAAACACGTGCGGCTACACCTTCACCTTCACGGATTAAACCGAGTAAAATGTGTTCTGTTCCAACGTAAGAATGGCCTAGCTTACGCGCTTCATCCATAGATAATTCAATAACCTTTTTAGCACGAGGTGTATAATGTACAGTTTGAGAAGCTTCTGTTCCACGCCCAATTAACGCTTCTACTTCTTTTTGAACTTTCTCTGGACTTAATCCAAGAGCAATTAATGCTTTTGCTGCAATTCCTTCACCTTCGCGTACAAGCCCAAGTAAAATATGTTCTGTTCCAATATTATTATGCCCAATACGAATTGCTTCCTCTTGAGATAAAGCTAATACTTTCTGTGCTCTTTCTGTAAATCTTCCAAACATCATAGAAATCGCCTCCTACTTGCGCTTAGTTTTTTTCAATACGTAATCGCTCACGGATTAAGGTTGCTCTTCGATAATCTCTTTCTTCTGGCCCTAAAGGTCCACCTGCGTATTGTTGTAAAATACCTGGTTGTGTAAGAACCATTAGCTCAGTCAAAATATTTCTCGATATACCTTTTATATATCCTAGATCAATACCAAGTCGTACATCCGATAAGCAATTGGCTGCTTCTGCAGATTGAATTAAACGACTGTTTGCTAGTATGCCGTAAGAACGATAAACCTTATCTTCAAGTTCAATACTTGAATTTTGTACAATTAATTCTCTAGCTATTTTTTCTTGCTGTATAATTTGTTGAATGACACTCTTTAAATCTGCAATAATATCTTCTTCAGACTTTCCTAGCGTCATTTGATTTGAAACTTGAAATATATTACCTAACGCTTCGCTACCTTCACCGTATATTCCTCTTACTACTAACCCTAATTTTTGAATTACTTGTATAATACGGCTAATTCTTTTTGTTAAAACCAGTCCCGGTAAATGAATCATCACAGAAGCTCTTAACCCTGTGCCAACATTAGTAGGACAACTTGTAATATATCCAAGTGACTCATCAAAAGCGTATTCAACTTCTTTCTCAATCCAATTATCTATTTGATTGGCGCTTTGAAGCGCCTCTGATAACTGTAATCCTGAAAATAGGCACTGAATCCGAATATGGTCTTCTTCATTAAGCATAACACTAATATGTTCACTTTCTGATAGTAGACATGCTCCATATTCTGTCCCTGCAAGATTTGGACTAATTAAATGCTTTTCGACTAAAACTCTCCTTTGAAGAGGGGTTAATTCATTCATCTTTAATAGTCCAAACTCCCCAAAGGAACCTACTGCTTTATTTATAAATTTCTTTTTGAATAGTTCATGAATCTGTTTAGCTTCTTCTTCGTTTTGCATAGTGGAAAATTGATATTGTTTAAAATTACGAGCCAAACGAATTCGACTACTTAAAACAATATCAGAATCAGGGCCATCCCCCTTCATCCATGGACTAATTGCTTCGTTCATAATTTTGTCCAGTGACATAGAATTATTCCCCCTCCCTATGCTCACTAAGCTGTATTTCAAGACCTCGGATTTTATCCCTTACCTCTGCAGCTTTCTCAAATTCCTCTTTCTGTACGTATTGTTTCAGAATAAGTTTTAGTTCATCTAATTCTTTCTTTAAGTGGATATTTCCTTCTATACGTTCCGGAATTTTTCCACAATGTTCTGTATGCCCACCGTGAAGGCGTTTTAATAATGGCTTTAAATGCTCCTTAAATGTATCGTAACAAGAAGAACAGCCAAAACGTCCGACTTTTGTAAATTGTTCATATGTCATCTTACAATCTGGACACCTTACTATATCTGCATTTGAAAATCCATTTTTTCCTTCTTCAAACATTGTTGATTCACCGTGTAATAAACCAGCAAATAAATCATGAAATGAAAAGTTAGACTGCGATGATTGAAAGAAAGACGTATAGCCACTTTGCTCTGCACATTGCTCACAAAGATGAACTTCCGCCTTCTTCTCGTTAATTACTTTTGTATAATGTAAAGTTGCTGGTCTTATGTTACAGTTTTGACAAGTCATCACTATCCCCACCTTTACAACAGGAACGCTCTATCTCATGGTACTTTTCATACATTACTAGATTGTTCGCTTTCCTGAATCCATTTAAATAAAAGTGCATGTTCTTTTTCAAAACTTCTACAATATTTAACTGCTTTATCTTAGTTATCAATCTTTTACAAAAGTTATATTTATTTATATTTCAGTGTTCTTAACATTGCGCATAATATTCGAGCCCTAAGTTCATCTCGAGAAGGAACATCCATTGATAATACAGAACGGTCTATTACACTTAACATCAGTTTCGCTTCACGATTTGTTATGATTCCCTCTTCTATTAAACGTATAATCATACTTTCTGCATTCCCTTGCGCAACGCTATGATCAATCATATGAAGCATTTGATCAATAATGTCTATATCATCATGCAGTTTGACTTTTATAATGCGAATGTAACCTCCTCCACCACGTTTACTTTCTACTACAAATCCTCTTTCTAACGTAAAACGGGTATTGATTACATAATTGATTTGAGATGGTACGCACTCGAATCGATCCGCAATCTCATTTCTCTTGATTTCAATCACATTATTATTACTTAAGTCAATAACTTGCTTTAGATATTGCTCAATGATATCAGATATATTTCTCATTTATCCGCCACCTTTATTGACTTTGACTATCTTTGACTTTAATTATATACGTATTAATAAAATTTGCAACTCTTTTGCTTATTCACTATCCTAGCCACATTCCCCTGTATTTAAACAAAATATGAATACTTTAAACACATTTTTTATTACTATGGATTATAAAATAAAACACGAAAAAACACGAGTCATTTGACTCGTGTTTTAGTTGCTTGGCGACGTCCTACTCTCACAGGGACAAGGTCCCAACTACCATCGGCGCTAGAGAGCTTAACTTCCGTGTTCGGTATGGGAACGGGTGTGACCTCTCTGCCATCATCACCAAAC
>NZ_CAJCKK010000028.1:0-60026 GCF_903970865.1 Bacillus sp. ME78 | reverse complement strand
CTCAACAATTGGATCGGCATATGCCATGACGTTCACATTTTTCTTAGGTCATCAAGCAATTTCTTATGCATTAGCTGCGATGTTTACGATCGTTACATGTCAAAAACTAAGGTTACATGCGGGAACATTAGTCGCAACTTTAACTGCTGTAGCTATGATTCCAATTACGGCAGATCATTATTTCACTGCATTTTTAATTCGTTTAGCTACTACATCTACTGGTATTATAGTATCTACTTTAGTGAATTTTTTCATTTTCCCACCACACTACACGAAAACGATTTTTGGATGTACAGAGGATCTATTTGCTAAAACAGCAAATATTATGGAAGAATGGATTACTGCATTAGTTGCAGGAAAAGGTATGAAAAAGGAGACCGCTCAGGATTTATCTAAATTGACTGTATTATTGCATAAGGCGATACAATTTGTTCAATATGAGCAGAAAGATTGGAAATATCATCAACATACAAAGAAGGAAATGAGAAGCTTTTTAACCATGCAGAACCAACTTCATATATTACAGCAAATCATTTACCATATAGATAATTTAGCTCGAGTGTCAATTGAGACTTGTGACTGGTCACAAAGTGAAAGGGAAATATTACAACGAACAATTCATTCTATAATTGCTATATTGAGAAACCGTTGTAATGAAATTGATGAGGAACATTTGAAACTTATTGCTGAATTAGACAAGCAATTTTGGAGTTATAAAAATGATTTAAAAGATTATAAACCAAATCATTATCATCACCATTTTTCAAGTGAGTCCATTATTTTATTTGAGGTATTATCTATTCATGATATGTTAGAAGAATTAAAACAAATATCCGAGAAATATGAGTGGGAAAATCGATTCAATTGATAAGTTTATTTTATTGTGAGGGGAATAATATGACACTTTATATTGCATTACTAAGAGGAATCAATGTCGGTGGACATAAAGTAATCAAAATGGCTGATTTAAAACGAGTGTTTGAATCAATAGGGTTAAAACAAGTGAAAACATATATACAAAGTGGTAATATCGTGTTCGAATCTGAGGAAGATATAAGCTTTCTAAAGGACCGAATACAATCTAAAATAAAAAATGAATTTGATTTCGATGTTCCAGTCATGCTAAGAACATATGGTGAATTTATAAATATTATTAAACAATGTCCGTATGAAGTTCATTCATTGTTAGAAGGAGAAAGTGTTCATGTTGCTTTTTTAGCTAATGTACTTTCTGAAGAGGAAAGTAGTCAATTGCTTACATTTAAAAGTGAACTTGAAGATTGCTATATAGATGAGAAGGTTGCTTATTTGTTTTTCAAAAATAGCATTCGAAATTCTAAATTAATGAACCAGTTTCAGAAGTTACATACACCAGCTACAGTTAGGAATTGGCGTACTGTGAATAAATTAAAAGCAATTGTAGAGAGTATGTAAATATAAAAAGATGAGGTTTTCTACATGTAGAAAACCTCATCTTTTTACTTATATTGTTTTGCAACTATGAGTTCGACAATAGGATAAATAAAGAATGAAGAGCAAATTGCGATGAACAGAGGGAGGTTTTTAACGCCATCTAAATTAGCCCCCATAGAAAATCCTTCGGAGAAGATTAATAAAAGGAACATTACAACTACAAGCACAAAATACGCAATTTTAAAGCTTTTATATGTAATTTGTTGGCCCATTTCATCTTGACTTTCTTCTGATACACCGTGGGGATCTCCCCAAGTAATGTGATTAATTAAATTACTAAGTATTAACGAGATAGCAAAAATCGTACCACCCAAAATAGAACCTTCAGTGATGTATTTATATGTGCCATGTACTAGTATTGCAATTAATGCTAAAACAATGATTATAAAAATAGTTTTTTTAGTATTCAATAAATAATTGCCCCCCTCGATTGTAAAAAACTCTTTACAAATATAAGTATAAAATTGGAAAAGTATCATGTCAAATACTTTTTACATATAATATGTAAGTATGCAATATTTTGGTTTTATGATAAATAAAAAATTACAATACATTTGAATGTAAAAGAATGGGCTCGCATATATTTGGAAGGGATGTCAGATTAATTTAGGGGGTAGTTATGTCTATACTTTTAAAAGCTGGTGCAGATGCAGGAAACAACGGTTTGAAGTTAATGGTGAAAGGGCAAGACCCTATTTTTATTCCGAGTATTTATTCTTTATATATAGGTGAGCCGACAGGACTCTTAGATGAGGTAGATGTTTCATTATCTGAATTAGAAAACCACATTGATGTGACTATAAGTTCGCCATCGTTAATGCTTAATAATGTACGATACATCGTTGGAGAAAAAGTCATTCAAGATCAATTAAAAGGTACTGAGGTAGAGAAGAAATCAAATAAGTCAACGGATGAGTTAATGGTTATTACAATACTATCAGGTTTGGCGGTAAGCGCTATGCGTCAAAGTCCAACTTCTAGCCATATTAATATTCGTTATGATTTATCTGTCGCTCTTCCTATGCAGCTTATTACACAAGAAATAGCTGCTGAAAATGCAAAACGTTATATGGGAAATCATAAGGTTATTTTCCATTATCCGAACGGACGCGATGTGACAATTAATGTTTCAATTGAGTATTGTAAATGCCTGCCTGAGGGTGCTTCTGGGACGTGGGGCATTGTATACGATGAAGAAGGAAATGTTGTGAAACATAAAATAGAATGTGAGCAAAATCAAGTTTCTGAAATTGATTTTGTAGATAAAACTCTACTCTCTTTTGATATTGGTGCAGGGACGACAGAAGAAGTTGTTTCATTAGGGGTAAATTTCCGTCCGCAACTAAGTAAAGGTTTATCTTATGGTGTAAAAGAGACGTTACTACAAATCATTACGAGATGGAACCGGAAGTATCCAACTAAGACGATTGATAGTATTACAGAATTCAATCAAATTTATTTAAATGATACGCATCCGAGAAATACCTTATTAGTTGAGGAATCACAGCCGGCACTATTAGGTTTAGCAGCGCGTGTCGCAACAGATATTATAAATAAAATTGATGATATGAAAGATGATCCATACGTGTTTATTTATGGCGGGGGTGCAGTAATTATTAAAAATAGTTTAAAAATGATTTTAAAGCAAAAAGGACGACTCAAAAATGTAATCTTTGTAGATAATCCGTTATTTACAAATGCACGAGGATTATTAGTATATACTTGTTCGCCAAAATATAGAGAGCATAAGCAAAAAGAGTTAGGATTTACAAACTTAACGATAAGTTAGTTGGTGGAAGTATGCGATCTAGGCGATATAAACGTGGTGATCGAGTAAAAATCAATATTCATAAATCGGTATCACCTGAAATGCTTGCGTGGCTGAATAAACAATCAAATCCAACTAATTTCTTCTTTTTTGCTGCGCAGCAATTATTTAAACAAGTAGGAGATATTGACGTTTCAAAAGCTTTACCAAGCAGCCATGTTTTCTCATTATATGTGGAGCCTTCATCCTTATTAAAAGTCGAAGTAAACCCTTTTAAAAACATGACACTAGAAGCAAATACATCCACCGAAAATGCAAAAAAAAAATTATGGGAATCTGTTGATCAATTAGATTGTCCATTTTTTTAAACATAGAAAAATATAAGAAGTCCCATCACTATACATACGAATACAGTGATGGGTTTTTGTTTGTAAATGGAAGGGGGCACAATACAATTTGTGCCCCTTCTGTTAATTATTTGTTTGTCTAAATTTCAGATGTATGTTTAGAAACCGCAGTAATTATGCTTTCCCAATCATTTGGATGATTTTCATGACCTGCCCCTTTAAGAGTTAATAATACTGAGCTTGGAATTTCATCAATTAGTGCGAGGCCATGTTCAAATGGGAGTGCTGTATCGTCTGTTCCATGAATAACCAATGTTGGTGCTTGTATGGAGTGAAGTACACCTTCATATGCATCATCACCTTGAAGTAAAGCGTGATTAAACATACTTAATAAATTGTTTGCGCGTTCTATTTCTTGTTTTACTTGTGTATAAACTCTATTTTCATCAAATATTCGCTCTGATCCACATAATAGACGAGATCCTGAAACTAAATACTCTGCCACATCATTTTTATTTGTCCAATCAATACTTGCGCTCTTTACATGATGTGTTAAAATCCTTTCATCCATTGGGGGTAAATCGCGAGTATTATTATCAGATCCTATTACACTAGTCGCTAGTAAAGTTAGCGTTAAAATTCTTTCGGGATGTTTTACAGCGGCAATTTGAGCAATCATACCACCTAATGACATACCAAAAAGATGGGCTTTATCAATATGATAAGCGTCTAATACCCCGATTGCATCTTCAGCCATATCTGTTACTGAATAATTTGAAGTGCCAGGTTCATATGTAACAGAGCGTCCAACATCGCGATTATCAAAGCGAATAACAAATTTTCCTGTGTTCGCCAACTGTTCACAAAATTCTTCATCCCAATATATCATTGAACAAGTAGCTCCCATAATTAATAAAATAGCGGGATCATTAGAGTTACCGAAGCTTTCTGTACATATATCAATACCGTTTATTTTAAATATCTTTTCACTCATAAAGTTAGCCCCATTTCTTTTGAATTTAATTAATAATACAGTTTTGAATAATTCTAAGATGTGTGTAAGATTCTTTTTGAAATTCATCCCGCTATTTGCCGGGCAGTAAGAGCCCGATTGGTGAGGAATGATTAAAGTTTTACTTTATAATGCTTTTTGCATAATTACCCCCAAAAATAAGTATATGGTAATTCAAGGCAAAAAATTTTGAGAAATAATTGTATGTTATTAAAATAAACAGTAAGGAGGAGAGGAAATGAAAGCAATTGTTATTGATCGATATGGCAGTGTTGAAGAATTAAAAGAAAGACAAGTTTTAAAACCGGTTGTTAAGAATAATGAGGTATTAATACGTATTCATGCAACATCTGTTAATCCAGTTGATTGGAAAATAAGAAAAGGTGAGTTACAAGAACAGTTACGCTTTTCATTTCCAATCACTTTAGGATTAGATGTAGCTGGAGTTATTGAAGAAGTTGGAGAAGATGTAGAGTGTTTCAATATAGGAGATAAAGTGTTTACGAAACCTGAAAATATAGGAAGCGGCTCTTATGCTGAATTCATTGCAGTACAATTAGATTTAGTATCACATATGCCTAATAATATTAGTTACGAAGAAGCAGCTTCTATTCCTCTTGCAGGACTTACAGCGTGGCAAAGTCTTGTAGATTACGCAAAAATAAAAGAAAATGACCGTGTATTCATTCATGCTGGAGCTGGTGGCGTTGGAAGTTTGGCAATCCAAATCGCAAAATTATTTGGAGCTTTTGTTGCCACGACTGCTAGTAGAAAAAATAAAGAATTTTTACAGTCTTTAGGAGCGGATCTCGTTATTGATTATAAAAAAGATAAATTTGAAGAACTAGTATCAGATTTTGATATTGTGTTAGATACAATAGGTGGCGAAGTGCAAGAAAAAAGTTTTCGAATTATTAAACCTGGTGGTGTTCTAGTTTCCATTGTTCATGAACCACTACAAAAAGTAGAAGGAATAAAATCAGGATTTTTATGGCTAAAACCAAATGGAAAACAATTAGAAGAATTATCAGCTTTAATTGTAAACGGGAAAATCAAACCAATCATAAGTAAAGTGGTGCCATTTAATGAAGCAGGAGTTCGAGAAGCTCATATTTTGAGTGAAGGACAACATGTTAGAGGAAAGATTGTAGTTAAAGTGGAATGATAATCAAGATTACAGCTTATAGAGTAACTAGATTTGAATAACGAAAAAGCTCAACAATAGATAATATCCCATACTATACATTTTCATTTGCAGGTATTATTTATTGTTGGCTATTGTGATATTACTTCTAATAAATACTGTTTCGTATTGTATCGTATAATTTCTCTAATCCAATTTCCATATCTTTCTCGTTTAACATTGAATAGCTAATTCTTAATTGGTTATCATTTGTTTCGTAATTTAATAGACAAGCTGTTCCTGGTAAAAAAGAGACATCTACTTCATTTGCTTTTTGTAATAAGGTAAAGGGATCTATCGAATCAGGCAGTGTCACCCATAAATTAAAACCGCCATTTGGTATTTCAAAGTTTAGTTCTTTTAATGGCGATAATATATCAATTGTTAAATCACGTCTCATTTGTAAAGCTGTTCGTAATTTTTCTAAATGATTTTTCATACGTTCCGCACGTAAAAACGGTAGAAGTGCCTTTTGTGTTAATAAAGGACTACCGATATCCATTGAACCTTTCACTGCATATAGCCATTCAAAAATAGGGCCATCGACAATAAGTGCTGCAATACGCAATCCTGGTGCTAACGTTTTACTAAATCCTTTTATATATATTACGTGGCCATCCTTATCAAAACTTTTGATTGGAGGTGGTACTACAGCATCTTCAAAATATATTTCTCCGAAAGAATCATCTTCAATGATAAAAAATTGATATAGCTCCGCTAGTTCTATAAGTTCCATTCTTCGTTCTTTACTCATTACTGTACCTGTCGGGTTTTGGAAGGTCGGATTCGTATACAATAAAACGGGATTTTTACTTTGACAAATACCATCAATTAAGTCGGAGCAAACTCCATGATTATCAAGAGAAACAGGAATGATTTGAACACCTTTATTGATGAAAACATCAAGCGCGGCACTGTAACACGGACTTTCTACTAATACAGTATCTCCAGGTTTTAATAATGTTTGAGCAATTAAATCAATTCCTTGTTGTGCTCCGCTTGTAATTAATAATTGAGATGGGTCCGTCACTAATTTTTGGTGTTCATTTAAGTAATTTGCTATTTCAACTCGTAGCTCATAATCGCCTTGAACTGGCCCATAAGTTGCTAACAACATCGGATTTTTATCTAGCAATTTATGCATTTCGTCTGCCAAAAATGGATTTGGTAACAGACGGGGATACAGAATTGCTTGTGAAAAATCATAATATTTACGGTGTTTATTCATTGCATATTGAGAACGCATAACATTAATCGTTTTCGTTTGTTGCCATTTATACGGAATTGGTTTGAAATCTTTCTTTACCCGTTTATATATGTAAGCACCTTTTCCTTGTTCGATGCGTATATACCCTTTCGTTTCTAACTGTTTATACGCTTTACGAACTGTTAATACATTGATTTGTAAATCTGTGGCCATACAACGTAAAGAAGGAAGAGATTCACCATGTGAAAGCATACCACTTTGTATTCTGTCAACAATTTGCATATATATTTGCTTGTAATACGGTATGTTTGTTTCTTTACGCAATACAATCTTCATAGGTTCACCTATTTTTCTTTTTAATTTAATTAAAGCGAAAAATATATAGGGAATCAACTACAACTTGAAGTAACTGTTATATGTACCGATACACTGTTATACACCATAGCCTCTATACTCATTTTAAGAGTAAAAAGGAGGAAGTAAAATGGTCATTTTTAATTACATTTTAGTATGTATTATTTTCGGGACAACATTTTTAACGATTAAAATTGGAATTGAAGTAGGGGCGCCACCGTTGTTTTCAGCAGGAATTCGCTTCTTTTTAGCGGGTATAATCCTTATGATTATTTTTAAATTAAAGCGAAAAGAAATTATGCCACATATATTTTCAAAACGTATTATGTATGCTGGATTTTGTTTAACATTTATGACATTCGCAAGTTTATATTGGTCAGAACAATATATTTCTTCGGGATTAGCTGCTGTTCTTTCTGCTACGGGACCAATGATGATTTTATTAATACAAGCAAAGAGGAATAGGGAGAAATTACAAAAGGAACAACTCGTTGCTTTAGTTATTGCACTGATAGGTGTTATATTTGTTTCTTTACCAGGAATGCATCAACAAGTAAGTTTCATATGGAGTATTGCTTGTATTGTTTTAGTTATAGGAGAGTTATTTTACGGAATAGGCTCTATTCGTTCGAAAGAAATACTTTCAGATTTATCAAATGTATCACCATTTCTTATTAACGGAATTCAAATGTTTTATGGAGGGATTTTACTACTAATCGCATCTATTATTGTAGAACAACCAAATGTAACTGTATTAACTTCATGGAGTGTACAATGGCCTATTTTATATCTCATATTTATCGGATCGATCGGTGGACACGGATTATATTACTGGCTCTTATCAAAAACAAACCCAGTATTTCCATCGACGTGGTTATATGTATCACCGTTAATAGCAATTATCGTAGGGTATATCGTATTAGCAGAACCCTTAAATCCTACAATGGGAATGGGGGCTTGTTTCATTTTGATAGGTGTGTTTTTAGCAAACCGTACAACAATTGGAGCTTATTTTAAGCAAGGGAAGCTATTAAAGAAGGAGCTTTAAATAGAAACGACTAAAGTGTTTTGAGAACTTAAATAAATAGATGACACAAAAAACATGCTATTACTAATTTGTAGCATGTTTTTCTTATTGGAGCCGTTACCATAATTTTCTTAGAGAATAACGAACACTGTACTTTACGAACAGTGTTCGTTATGTTATAAATAGAACAAGTAATTCAAAAACATGTAAGGTGTGATTAATGATGGAAAGAACGAAAAATATGAAAAAAAGAATTGCCATTATAGGCGCTGGACCAGGAGGATTAACATTAGCTCGTATATTACAACAACATGGTTTAAAAAGTGTGGTGTATGAAAGAGAAACATCCCCAATGATTCGTCAACAAGGAGGTTCATTAGATATCCATCATGATACTGGTCAAGAAGCGCTAAAAGAAGCAGGATTGTTAGAGAAATTTTATGAATTTGCTAGATATGAGGGAGAAGATTTTCGATTATTTGATAAAAGTGGAAAAATATATTTAGATGAAGAAGCAGATTCAGCTGGCGGGAATCGTCCTGAAATTGATCGTGGTACTTTGCGTGAGTTGCTTTTAAACTCTGTTGATTCAGAATGTATACATTGGGGATATAATTTAATAAAAGCCGTTTCTCTAGAAAATGGTATGCATAAACTTCATTTTGAAAATGGACATGTAGATATTGTGGATTTAGTTGTAGCGGCAGATGGTGCTTTTTCACAAATTCGCCCACTTGTCACAGATTCGGCACCGCAATATACTGGAATTAGTATGATTGAATGGAATTTGCAAAATGTCACGGAAAATCATCCGGGAATAGCGGAGTTTAATCGACGTGGTAAAGTCTTTGCGCTTTCGGATCAAAAAGGTATTTTGACACAGTTAAATGGAGATGACAGTATTCGAGTATACTTAAGTTTTAGAACTAATAAAGAATGGCTTGATAATTGTGGGATTCCATTTGAAAATGTAGAAGAAGCAAAGAGTCAACTTCTACAATATTTTGAGGACTGGGATGAAACTCTTAAAAATTATATTAGATGTGCAGATGGTGCAATTTTTCCTAGACGAATTTATATGTTACCTGTGGGGCTAACTTGGAATAGTACACCTGGTGTTACTTTAATTGGTGATGCTGCTCATTTAATGTCTCCATTTGCTGGAGAAGGTGTGAACCTAGCTATGCGTGATGCAGCAGAACTTGCACTAGCTATTGTAAAGTATGACGATTTGAACGAAGCAATCAAAACTTATGAAGGAAAAATGTACGATTATTCTTCACAATCTGCTGCTATCTCAAATGATAACCTTGAAATTTGTTTTTCAGAAGATGCTGCTATTAAAATGTACAATCTTATGAATCAACTTCATGGACAACAATAAAACTGGATGTAATTAAGGAGAACTATGGAAGAGAAAACAAATACAACGAATAGCCGTCGTTCGCGACCAGCAAAAGAACCATTGAGTAAAGAAATCATTGTGAAAACCGCATATAACCTCCTGGAGTCTGAAGGAATATCAGGCCTTAGTATGAGAAAAATTGCAAAAGTGCTAGATACAGGACCATCTTCTTTATATGTTTATGTTAAAAATGCTGATGAATTAAGAGCGTTTGTATTAGATTATGGTCTAGGAAACATTGAAGAAATAGATGTCAAAAATGAAACATGGAAAAAAGAATTATTTGAACTTGTATATTCATATTTCAGAATTTTGTTCAATTCCCCTGGAATGGCAGAATTGGCTTTAATGACAATTCCAATTGGACCAAATTCGTTAGCTCTTACCGAACGGATTTTGCACCAATTACACCTAGGAGGAGTAAATGCGAAATCATCAGCATGGGGAGTAGATATTCTACTGTTATATGCTGCTTCAGTCGCCTTTGAACAAACAGCACGTAAAGAAAAGGGAACTACACTTGACGCAATTCGTGCTTCGTACGAAACATTAGATGTAGTAAAGTATCCGATGATTGTAAGCTTAAAAGATGATATGTTGTCTGGTGGAGAAGAAAGGTTCCGCTGGGGATTAGAAGTTGTACTTCAAGGTATTTTACATGCACAATAATAAGGATTTTAAAATCGAGAATTAATGGCGATATTTATATAAAATAAAAAACACACTATGTCTTTAAAATATAGTGTGTTTTTTATAATTAATTCACTTTTTTAATAAAGCCTTTATAATGACGTTTTACAAGCTGGCTTTCTAACGTCTTCATAGTTTCTAGTGCTACACCGACAATGATAAGTAAGCTTGTACCACCAATTTGAGCAGAAGGTGGTAACGTAGCAATTTTCGTGAATACGAGCGGTAATATAGAAATTGCACCTAAGAAAATTGCACCAATAAATGTTAAACGGTATAAAATTTTAGTTACATATTGTTCAGTTGCTTTACCAGGACGAATACCAGGAACATATCCATTTTGCTTTTTCAAATTCTCAGCCATTTGTTCAGGATTTACTTGAATAAATGCGTAGAAGTATGTGAAAGCAACGATAAGACCGACATAAAGTGTCATTCCAATTGGATGTGCGAAATCAAGATTTGCAACTAACCATTTTGATACGCTTGAATCAGGGAAGAGCTGCGCAATTGTACGCGGCGTCATTAAAAATGCAGAAGCAAAGATAACTGGTATAACACCAGCACTATTTACTTTAAGCGGTAAATGAGTGTTTTTTGCTCCTTGATATTGATTGTTTCCTGAAACAGCTTTTGCATATTGGATCGGTATTTTACGTACAGCTTGTTGAATGTAAATAACACCAACAACTATCGCTAAAATTACGAGTCCAATTAAAACAATTTTTATTATGTGCATAAATAGCTGATCGCCAGCATTTTGGAATTGTTGTAAATAAATTTGATTTGCAACATTTGGAATCGCGGCAACGAGACCTGCGAAGATAATCATCGAAATACCATTACCAACTCCGTTAGCGGTAATTTGTTCGCCTAACCAAAGTAAAAATGCAGTACCTGCAGTTAAAACTGTCGCAATAAATAAGTATGTAGTCCAGCTTTGATCTGTTATTAATTGTCCACCTGCTATATTATTAAAGCCATAAGACATTCCGATGGCCTGTATGAATGCAAGAATGATTGTAAAGTATCGAGTGAATTGAGCTGATTTCTTACGGCCCATTTCTCCTTGCTTTGCCCATTCCGAAAACTTAGGTATAACATCCATTTGTAGTAATTGTACTATGATGGAAGCTGTAATATATGGTGTAATACCTACAGCAAAGATTGAGAAATGTTGCAATGCTCCTCCACCAAATACGTTTAACATACCTAGAACGTTAGCTTGATCTTGTACTTTTAATACCTCTGCGTTAGTATGAGGAACTGGAATAAACGTGCCAATTCGAAAAACGATTAACATCGCTAGTGTAAAAAGGATTTTCCTTCTTATCTCAGCTACTCTCATGAAATTTGAAATCGTACGAAACATTATGTCGCCTCCTATATTTTTATCAGTAAAAAACTGATTATTATACCCTATGAAGTAACCACAAACCTCCTTCCGCACTAAATTCATTTGACAAATGGATTTTCATACATTTTGTAGTTTTCACGGATATAAAAATATAAGGTGTTATATAAGCGACCTTTACACTTTACGTAATCATTCAATACCCATAATATATCGAATAAATTAACAAATGTACATACATACGCATTAAAAATGAATAAATAGGGTCATTTTTTACATTTATTTAATGATAAATTGATAGGACATTATTATTCAAGATTGTTATACATGTTATCAATTAAAGTTTATCCCGCATTAACTGGTAGCCCGATTGGTTCAACTAATAATCAGTGGGGATGAACAAAACCATCGCTGATTAAAGTTTCACTTTATGTGATTAGAAAATTCTTTTTGTTTAAGAAGGAATAAATATTAAAGAAAGCTAAATAAACAGTGTACGTATTTATAGGGGAGAAGATGTAAATGAAAGTTGTTATAAAAAAATTACCACCATTAGAAGTAGCGTATATAAGACGAACTGGTAGCTACTTTGAACCGCAAGATCACTGAGGGAAGTTACTGAACTGGTCAATTGAAAATAAACTGTATCCACCAGAGCAATCATTTATCGGAATATCATTAGATAATCCTGAACTTGTTGCAAGTCATAAGTGCCGGCATGATGCATGTGTTACGATTCCTGAAAACTTCGATAAAGAAAAGTATCATGATGTGCAATTTAAAAGATTAGATGGAGGTACATATGGTCTATACCAGTTCTATGATGAACCTCATAAATTAAGTGAAGCGTATCAATACATGTATGCAGAGTGGCTACCAAATAGTGAGTATGATGCAGATTATGATAGAGATAATTTAGAGTTTTGCTTAAATAATGTTGCTGAAGATCTAGAAGGAAAGTTAAAGGTTGATTTATTTATGCCAATTAAAAATATACAAAAAAACAAATAACTTCATTTGTGGCTTTAAAATGAAATTGGAATAGTAGTGAAAGAAAATCTTTTTTCGAAGATAATATTTCTAGCGTAGGAATTTAAGTATGTAGGTTACAATGAAAGGAGAATCCACATGGATACATTTGTAAATGACAAGTTTTATGAAACGAGAAATCAATTAGTTGAGGAAATTTCTTTCTTGAGTGATACTCAATTTAATAGGAAACCAGAAAAGGATAAATGGAGTATTGCACAAGTTTGTCATCATTTAGTTTTATTAGATGAGAGAGTGATAACAGTTATTTTGTCAGGATTAAAAAAGTTAGATAGTGCCCAAAATGAGCGTAAAGAAATTCACACTATTTTATTAGATAGAACGAAAAAGTTTATAGCTCCAGAAATGATTGAACCGAGTATAGAACCATTTGAAGTGCAGCAAATGCTCAATATGCTAAGCAAATCAAGAAAAGAATTGATGCATTTCCTGAGTACAATAGAAGATGAGTCTGTATTAGCGAAAAAATCAGTGATGCATCCAGCTCTTGGAGAATTGCCCCTTGATCAGTGGATAGAACTGATCTATTTGCATGAACAGCGTCATATTTCACAAATAAAAGAGATAAAATTGCTTTGTGAAATTGAAAAGTAAAAATTATTCCCTATTTATTGATACGTATTATAAACAGGGGAAACGGTTGATTCATATTGATTCAGAAGAAAACAAAAATATAATGAAATTAGTTGAAAGTGACCAATAAGCTTAAGAAAATATGAAACTATCCGATTTTCTGTATAAGTGTAACCCCGTCTTAAATGAAGAGCGGGGTTATTTTTTTGAAAGTGTATTTATTTAGAAGGAGATAAATCAGCAACGAAACTCAAAAAATTAATCATCATAACATATTGTATATGCCCGTTTTAATAAATTGAAATGATGATAAATGATATGTCCTTATTTTGAAAGTACACTTCACACCCTTAAGGAAGGGGGATTCTGTCAGAAAACGATAAAATACAATTCTGTTAGGGATGTATGCAATTTATTCTCTTTATTTTTGCAACAGAACCACCTTCAAAATTATCTTTTGTAGTTGAAGTTTCCTGAATAATAAGTTACATTTTTAAAGTTCAAGCAACTTTATGAAAGTACAAAAAGGGGAGAAATATTATTATTATGCAAAAAATGAAATGGAAGAACTATGTATGTTACTTTGTAATTCTATTACTGCTTGGAACGGCAGTAATAGTCAAACCATCTATCTCTAAGGCTGAGGAATCTGAAGTTAATATCACATTGTTAGGTACTGCAGATATTCATGGTAGATTTATGCCTTGGGATTATGCGCTTGATGGAGCAAATATGAGTGGAAGTTTGACGCAGCTTTATACGGTTATAAAGAAGGTCCGTCAAGAAAATCCAAATACCATATTAGTAGATGCCGGGGATACAATTCAAGGAAACTCAGTAGAATTATTCAACGATAAGCCACAATCGCCAATGATGGTAGCGATGAATACAATGGGATATGACGCCTGGGCATTTGGAAATCATGAATTCAACTTTGGATTAGATACATTGAAAAAAGTTAGTGAGCAATATAAGGGAAAAACGTTAGCAGGTAATATTTATAAGGAAAATGGAGAGCGCTTTCTTCCTGCATATACAATTGTAGAAAAAGGTGGAATTAAAGTCGGGATTATTGGTATGAATACCCCAATGATTAGTGACTTTGAAAAAGGAACCGATCATTTAGAGGGTTTAGTGGTGAAAAATCCAGTAGAAGAGACAAAAAAGGCAATTAAAGAATTAGAAGGTAAAGTAGATGTAATGGTAGGAGTTATGCATATGGGACTAGAAAATGAGAATGGTATACCTGGTACTGGTGTTCAAGATATTGCAAATGCTTGTCCGGAACTAAGCGCTATTTTTGCGGCTCACATGCATAAACTTGTAAAAAAAGAAGTTGTAAATGGCGTAATTATTACAGAGCCAGATAAATATGGAACACATATTTCACGTATTGACCTTACTTTTACAAAGCAAGATGGGAAGTTGGTTTTAAAAGATAAAACTGCTACCGCTATACCTGTAAAAAATGCTGATGGAACAACGATATTATCTGATCCTACACTTGAAGAAACACTAACACCTTTTCACGAATATGCGAGAGGAGATGCAAATGTTGTAGTCGCTCAATTAAAGGGTAGAAATCTTGTTCCTGAAAATGAAATAAAGGGTATTCCAAGTGTTCAGATTCAAGAAACACCTTTATCAGATTTCTTTCATGAAGTCATGCTCTACTACAGTAAAGCAGATGTAGTAGCCCATCAAATTGATAATGATTATGCCCGTTTGGATACAGGTCCTATTAAGAAAAAAGATATTGCGTACAATTACCAATATGCCTTGGGAGAAATTACAGTATATAAGATTTCTGGAAAAGATTTAAAAGACTATATGGAATGGGCAGCGGGATATTTTAACTCATCTCGTGCTGGAGATGTAACCGTTAGCTTTGATAAAACCCGCCGTGCATCTAAATACAGTACGAACGATTTCTTTGGAGGCGTAAAATACGAAATTGACTTAACAAAACCATACGGAAGCAGAATTACAAATTTACGCTCTATTCGTACAAACAAACCAATCAAAATGAGCGATGTTATGACGCTGGGAATGAATGCATATAGAATGGAGGCTCTTCAGGCAAAAGGGGGAGCTTTAGAGGGGCGTAAGTTTGAACAAATTTGGTCATCTAAACAAGAGAATGCATTCGGAGAAACAGGTGGAACCATTCGTAACCTTGCTATTACATATTTAAAAGAGGTAAAGAACGGTGTATACACACCAAAAGTTATGCATAATTGGAAAATTACTGGTGTAGATTTACATTCTTCAGAGCATAAGGCTGTAGTTGATCTTGTGAATAAAGGGATTTTAGAAATTCCAAAAACAGAAGACGGAAAATACACAAATATAGCATCTATAAATACGAAAGATTCAATTACAAAAGAAGAGATTGTAGCACTCTCACAAAAAGCAAATATTAATCCAAATCAGTTTAAGCACATAAAAACAAAAGGTGAATTTTACAAAAAACTTAGTAGGATTACTAAAAAAATATAAATTATAAGGTTTCTTATAGTAATTGTTATTTTAATAGCATTAAACCCACTCTTACAATAGTAAAGAGTGGGTTTTTATGTTGTTATTTAGATGTAAGTGTACTTTTATTAGAATGAATATAGATAATTAATAATTAACCAATTGGATGAGCTCCTAAAAGGACTCTTTTTTATTCAAATTAATGTTCATATGTGTTCCGTTCATTATTTATAATATTGACCACAATTTATGTAATTTTGCATAATGTTACATAAATTGTGTATTTTCTCTTTTTTCCGACAGAAATAGACAGTATACTTTGTACAAGCTTTCTATTTCAAAAATTATACGAGGTGAAATAATGAAAAACACAAAGACATTAACTAAGGTAGCATTAACAACAGGATTAGCTTTAACAGCTGTGGCACCATATGGGGTAGGTCATGCAGAGGAAACAGATCAGTTACAAGTTCAAATTCAGGAGGAATCGTTCCGTTCGGGTGAACTTACACAACCGTCACAAAAGGCACCAGAAAATGTAGTAAAGGATGCACTTAAGGAGAAAACAGAGCAAGCTCTGTCCCAAAAACAAGTCAATGGAGAAGCAGGAGTAGATTATAAAGTCCTTCAAAAACGTGGTTCGTATGATGGAACTACACTTGTACGTATGCAGCAAACATACGAAGGAAAAGAAGTATATGGCCATCAATTAACTGCACATGTAGATAATAATGGTGTTATTAAAAGTGTTTCAGGTGATAGCGCTCAAAATTTAAAACAAGAAGAATTGAAAAAACCTATTAATCTATCAAAAGATGAAGCAAAACAATTTATTTATACGAAGTACGGGAACGATATCAAGTTTATTACTGAGCCAGAAGTTAAAGAGGTTATTTTTGTTGATGAAAATAATGGACAAGCTAAAAATGCATACCAAGTTACCTTTGAAGCTGCAACACCAAACTATGTTTCTGGTACTTATTTAGTAAATGCACAAAATGGTGATATGTTAAAAAATATGGTACAAGAATCTAACTTAAAGGCCAGTGACAAACTAGTTGGAGCTTTAAAGAAAAGTAAACAAAGCAGTCTTACATCATTAACCGGAACAGGAAAAGATGATTTAGGTATTTCTCGTTCATTTGGTATCTCTAAACAAAGTAATGGCAAATATGCTCTTGCTGATTATACAAGAGGGCAAGGAATTGAAACATATGATGTAAATTACAAAGATATTACTAAAGAAGAAAGCTATTATCCTGGTACATTAGCGACTAGTACTTCGGCAACATTTAACGATCCAAAAGCGGTAAGTGCTCATTACTTAGCAACAAAAGTATTTGATTTTTATAAAGATAAATACAAGCGTAATAGCTTTGATAATAATGGACAAAAGGTAGTTTCAGTTGTACACGCTTGGGATTCTGAAGAGACGAATGATCCGAAGAATTGGCAGAATGCATTAAGTGCTAATAATGGAAGTATGCTTGTATATGGTGATCCTATTGTTAAAGCATATGACGTAGCTGGACATGAATTTACACATGCTGTTACTTCTAGCGAATCTAATCTTGAATATTACGGGGAATCTGGTGCGATTAATGAGGCACTATCTGATATTATGGGAACATCTATTGAGAAATACGTAAATAATGGAAACTTTAACTGGACAATGGGAGAACAAACAGGATCTGTTTTCCGTGATATGGAAAATCCAGCTTCTGTTCCATCTTCACTAGGAGTACCTTATCCAGATGATTACAGTGAATTTAACGATTTTAATGGATGGGATCAAGGCGGTGTTCATTTTAATTCAAGTATTATTAATAAAGTTGCGTATCTCATTGCAAAAGGCGGTACTCATAACGGAGTAACTGTTAAAGGAATTGGTGAAGATAAAATGTTTGATATTTTCTATTATGCAAATACTGATGAGTTAAACATGACTTCTAATTTCAAAGAATTGAGATCAGCATGTATTCGAGTGGCAACTAATAAATATGGTGCGAATACAGCTGAAGTTCAAGCAGTTCAAAAGGCATTTGATGCAGCAAAAATTAAGTAATTTAGAAATATAGTCATCATTCATATATTAATACATTATGAAAAACAGCTAGTATCATTTTAAGGATATTAGCTGTTTTTTTACGTAGCTATGTATTGTTGAAAATAAACTGACTAAGCAATAATTAGGTACGTTATCTGTAAGAAGTTGCGACAAATAAATAAGGTTTAAAATGTGTAAAAACAGAAAATTAATAATATATTGACCTCTTGATAGAAAGTCTATAAAATGAAAGCGACAACAAACGATTGCTTTAAAATGATTTCCCTGACCTTTTAGCATTTACAAATATATGAGGGCATACACAAATCTATTTTTTTAACTATTAATGCAAACGTTTTCGTATTAAAAGGTCATTGAAATACATACGTGAAAATAGCCAATATGGAGGTGAATTAAAAGAGATTTCTAGATTAATTTAAGAAGTGTTATTCAGTGTAAGCATAATAAATCGCTAGTAATATTTGAAGAAAGGGTGTATGTGGTGCAAATTACAAAAAGATTAATTAACAAATCATTCTTATTACTTACCATAATCGTTATGTTATCATCTGTTTTCTCCTTTCAGGGTGTGAGAGCAGTTTCAAATTTGAAAACAACTGAAGTTATCATTCATTACAAAGAGAAGCTTGGAAATACAAAAGACTGGAATCTTTGGTTATGGGGTGAAAATGCAAATGGTACATCTTATGAATTTACTGGTGAAGATGAATTTGGAAAATACGCTAAGATAAAAATAGACGGTGACTATAATCGTGTAGGATTTATAGTTCGAACAAATGAATGGGAAAAAGATGGTGGAGATCGTTGGATTGAAAATATAAAGGACGGTCGTGCTGAAGTATGGATTCTTTCGGGTGATGAAAAAGTATATAACTCTAAACCTTCATCGGATCTCTCAATTCAAAAAGCAACTATTGATAGTTTCCATGAAATTACTGTAACGACTAATGTCCCATTTAATATTAGGGAAAAGAAAATTGAAATTGAAGGCATTAAAATTAAGGATATTAGTCCTTATGATATAAACAGTGGAGATATTACTAATAAGGTTAAAATAATTACGGAACAGAAAATTGATTTAAAACAAACATACAAACTTAAAATAGAAAACTTAGCTGATACGAATACTGAAATTGGTAAAATCATTCGTAGCGAGGAATTTGATAATTTATTTTATTATAGTGGTAACGATTTAGGAAATATATATACTCCGCAATATACAAAGTTCCGTGTATGGGCTCCTACTGCGAGTGAAGTGAAGTTGGTTACATATAAAAAATGGAGCGATAAAATAGGTACTGAAATAAACATGCAGCAAGGTGAAAAGGGAACTTGGACAGCAGAACTAAAGGGGAACCAAAAAGGGCTCTTTTATACGTATAAGGTCAAAATTGGTGATAAGTGGACTGAAGCAGTTGATCCGTATGCACGTGCTGCTTCTGTAAATGGAGATAAAGGTGCGGTTGTTGATTTAGAAGAAACAAATCCGAAAAAATGGAAAGCAAACAAAAAGCCAAAATTTAAAAATCCAGAAGATGCTATTATTTATGAATTACATGTACGCGATCTTTCCATCCAACCTGAAAGTGGTATTAAACAGAGAGGGAAATATTTAGGTGTAACAGAAAAAGGAACAAAAGGGCCAGAAGGTGTAAAAACAGGACTTGATCATATAAAGGATCTTGGTGTTACTCACGTTCAGTTTTTACCGATATTTGATTATGCTTCAGTAAATGAAGAGACTTTAAATGAACCGCAATATAACTGGGGATATGATCCTAAAAATTTCAATGTTCCAGAAGGCTCCTATTCTACAAATCCTTATGAGCCGACTGTTCGAATAACTGAATTAAAGCAAATGGTTCAAACACTGCATGATAATAATCTTCGTGTGGTGATGGATGTAGTATATAACCATATGTATAATGCTGCTGAATCTAATTTTCATAAGTTAGTTCCAGGTTATTATTATCGTTACAATGAAGATGGAACATTTGCAAATGGAACCGGTGTAGGAAATGATACTGCTTCAGAAAGAAAAATGATGAGGAAGTTTATGATCGATTCTGTAGCATACTGGGCAAAAGAATACAATTTAGATGGATTCCGTTTTGATTTAATGGGTATTCATGATTATGAAACGATGAATGAAATACGTAAAGCTGTTAATCAAATTGACCCTTCTATTATACTGCATGGAGAAGGCTGGGATTTAAATACACCTCTTGCAGCTGAGTTGAAAGCAAATCAAAAAAATGCGGAGAAAATGAAAGGGATTGCTCATTTTAACGATAATATACGTGATGGATTGAAAGGTAGTGTATTTGAGGAGAAAGAAAATGGTTTTGTAAATGGAAAGCAAAACATGGAAGATCGTATTAAAAAAGGCATTACAGCAGGTATTGACTATGATACCAATTTGTCTACCTATCAAGATCCAGAGCAGGTATTAACTTATGTGGAAGCACATGACAATCATACATTATGGGATAAACTTGAGTTAACTAATCCAGGTGACAACGATGAAGTGCGAAAACAAATGCACAAATTGTCTTCTTCAATTTTATTAACATCACAAGGAATTCCATTTTTACATGCAGGGCAAGAGTTTATGCGGACGAAATACGGTGATCATAATAGTTACAAATCTCCAGATTCAATTAACCAGATGGATTGGCTGCGCCGTGCAACGTTTAATAATGAAGTAGATTATATGAAGGGTTTAATAGAATTACGCAAAAAGTACTCAGCTTTTCGAATGACATCTGCAGAGCAAATAAAAACACAAGTTTCATTTATAGGTGCCCCGAAAAATACGTTAGCTTATACAATAGAGGGGAATAAAAATGAATACTTTACGGTGGCTCATAATGCAAATAGAGAAGCGGTTGAAATAACACTTCCATCGAAAGGGCCTTGGAAAGTACTAGTAGACGGGAAGCAGGCGGGAAGTAAACCACTATATGTTGTCCATGACAATAAAATTAAAGTTCCTGCATTAAGTTCATTTGTTTTAAAGTTAAAATAATATAATTTCACATACTGTAATTATATTACAATTTAATAAACAAAAAGAGAAGAACTCACTAAGGTTCTTCTCTTTTTAATGTGAAATTAGGGTTTCCATAATTGTAGATATAAGAGTTCTTGAAAATAGCAAAAGGCAAGACGATGAACCTATTTACAAAATGACAAGAAAATGACAAAACTGTAAGAATGCATGAATGTTTGTAAGAAAGTTCGATGTTTTCCTTTTTCTTTTTTTATTAAAGTGAAAAAGAAGAAAGTGATGTCATAAGAGGTTGATATTTTTAGATAGATACAATAACCAAAACTATTTATGTAATGAAAGTATATGGAAATCAGTAAAACACCTTACTAAAAAGGAGGGATTTGAAATGTCTTTTTCTCAATTCAATATTGATATTTTTCGAGCAATTAATGATTTAGGTAAACAATATTCATTCCTAAACTCAGCCATGGTATTTTTGGCAGAATATATGGTATATATTTTAGCTTTTATTGTTTTAGCTTATTGGTTTACTGGGTCCAGAAAAAGTAGGATGATGGTTATTCAAGCGATGGTTGCTTTTGTAATTGCTGAGGTAATCGGGAAAATAGCAGGGAAATTTCATTTGAATTATCAACCATTTGCAGTATTGCCTGATGTTAATAAACTTGTCAATCATGCTATAGATAATTCATTTCCTAGCGACCATACGATTCTCTTTTTTTCGATTTGTTTTTCATTTTTGCTTGTTCGTAAGAAGACTGGATGGTTATGGCTTATACTTGCATTTTGTGTGGCAATCTCTCGTATTTGGGTAGGAGTTCATTATCCTTTTGATGTAGTAATAGGGGCTTTAATAGGATGTGTTTCAGCGTTATTTTCGTATTGGTTTATACCGAAATTTTCTTTTATCAACAAGTTGCTTACTCTATATGGAAGAGTAGAGAAACATGTTTTACCATCAAAAAACAAATCAAAGGGATTTTGAGTATACAAGTATGTGAGTCTTTTGAATTAATCAAATGGCATTACATTAAATCGTCTTGGAGGTCATTTTAAAGGAAGAACTGTTTTACACTGGAAAGTTGGAAATTATATTAAGGCATTTTGCTAACAGGTGATATTTTTCAAGTGATTGCCAACTGTCAGTGAGTGAGTTTCATGTACAGTTATCTACATCCACTGCTAGTAAAGTAAAATAGCTGACGGATATAGTAAAAGGGCTACCATTCAACCGTATTTATAATGCTTTTCATCGAGTCGTGTCAAAGCATGTGGACCTTGCTGTTCAGAAGTCAGCAGATCGATACATAAATGCACTGCAGGGAACACTTTTTAATACATGGGATGTTTCAATATTATCTATAGATATCTGTAAGAAATAAATAGATAAGTTTAGAGCATGTTATTATCATTTTTTTAAACATGCTCTTTGTATTTAAAGTAACACCAGCATTACTGACACGTACAAGTTATCAACAATCTTTATGTTGAAAGAATCTTAGTGTACGAATGTTGGTACTACCCCTACTTAGTAATCTCACAATTTAAGGCCTGTCATTGGATAAATGTGGGGAATTCAATCGATTCTGAATAAAATTAATAGTATCAGCGGCAATTTTTTTACGTTTAAGAACAATCCCGGCATGCCCACATGTATAAATATATCGCGTAGGTCTTTCCCAAGATTCCCACAAATAGTCCGTATCCTCAGAGTGCACATATAAATCGTGTTTACCTGAAATTAATAAAATATTTTCTTTTTTTACTTTTGGTAATGCTTGACTCGGTTCAGTGATTTTCCAATAATCTATTAAATTATCATACGTTACACCATGATGTTCCAAGTCTTCTCTAATAAATTTACCTGGAGTTGTATTCCAAATTGAATAAGAGAGTCGATTTGCATAGAAAATGGATGCTAACACATCAATTTCTTCTTCAACAAGAGAGGTTAAGTTAGTAATAAATCCACCTAAACTAATTCCTATTAGAATCAGGGGACCATTTTTATTTGCTTTAATCCATTTAATCAAAGCTCGTAAATCAGCTACCGCTTGTCTAGTTGCTTGTACTGTTCGTTCAATATTTGCACTTACCATATACTCTCCACTGAAAAAGGATTGATCGGGTTTTCTTTCAAAATGATAGGGTAGAGTGAAATAATACATATTCCACTTCAGGCTGGTCATATGATCGTGGAATATTTTTTTCACACGTTCGTTAGAATCCATTCTCCAACCGTGAACAAAGATAACATGAGGTGCATTTTTATTTTTATGTAAGAATAATTCCCCAGTTACAGAGTCGTTGCGTGAATCACCGGATTGAACCGAGCTTTTATATTTGAATTGCCCAACCATGTATTCCTTTTCCTGTTTTGAATGCTTAATGTCAAAATGAATATAGGATGGTTTTACTTTATAAAAAGATTCTATGTCCTTTATATTTAATGAAGTGTTAGATAGGGAAGTATACTGAAACGCTACACTTCTTTTTTTGTGTAAATCATATAAGGCGTACCGATCAATGAGTTTTGAAAAAATCAAATTAACCTCCTCCAAAATACATATTGTTTAAAACCTGGACAAAATTTATGTTGTAAATTAATTATAAAATATGCTCTTTTCCTAATAGTAGGTGATAAATTTGTATATCATATTATAAAGCTTGCAATAAAATAAAACTATAAATAAATTATACTAAAATCTAAAAAGTAAGTTAATATTCTTATTCATATAAGAGAATATTAACTTGCTTATTTTCGTATTAAAAGATGCACCTTTTAAAGCGACGTGATTTGTATGAGATACAGTAACTATATTAAAATCCCTATTATAGATATCCAAATAGGTTTCTCTATATTTATTGTATAGAAATTACACAGTAAATATTTTTTGTGCTACATATATTAAATTAATCTTAACCTTATAATTTATTAAACGGAATAACTCCTTACCGAAATTAAAAAACGACTGAGTTTTTGAATTTGTGTTCTAGCTTTTTTGGAACAGGTAAATAACTACACATAAACTCCTTGTATCTCTAGTTAAACTACCGATTAGCTCCATATAAACTCTAGATAACCTATATAGAATACAAGTTATCAAGGAGGTAAGAAAAAATGAATTTTATGAAACGAGCAATTCTCAGTATGAAAAAAAGGATAGGAACATCATTAATTTTGATGGCAGTTTTTCTGATTGTTACAAATTTGGTTCTTTCAGGTTTTACAATCCAAAATGCATCAAAAAAAGCAGCGGATGCTGCGAGAAAAAAACTTGGTGCAGATGTTACTTTAGGTCTTGATTTCGACAAATTAGGTCAAAAAGCTAAGGAAACTGGAGAAATGCCAAATCCCCCGCAGCTTGATACAAAAGAAACAGAACAATTAGCGAAGTCCAAGTATGTAAAAGACTATAATTACATAGCTAACACTTTCGGTATTTCTGATGGACTTAAACTAGTAGGAGCTTCAGAAGGAGAAGAAGAAGGTAAAGGTAAAGCCGGAATGGCGGCTGTGCGAGGCGGTTCAAGCTCTGGTACAGAAATAGATATGAATGCTTCTTTTATGATTGAGGGAGTTCGCAAGACTGCATTACAAGAAAGCTTTAAAAACGGAAAAAGTAAAATCATTGATGGAAAACCAATTACAGAGCAAATGAAGGATCAGAATGTAGCTTTAATGGAAAAACGATTAGCGGAATTAAACAATTTCAAAGTAGGAGACAAAGTTAAAGTGCAATCAGGGGATAAGAAGGAAACCCTTGAGGTTGAAATTATTGGTATTTACGAAACAAATGAGCAAGCAATGGTTCAACAGGTTCCTCCTATAATGGATCCGGCTAATAAACTATATATGCCGCATTCAACTATGAAAAAATTAGAAGTAGACCAAGGTATAAGTAGTGTTCAAGTCGTGTATTTCTTGAATGATCCACAATATATTGATGCATTTAAAAAAGAAGCAAAAAAATCTAATATTGATTTTAATTATTATAAATTAGATGCGCATGATTCATTGTACAAGCAAATGATTGGTCCTATCGAAAATATCTCTTCGACTTCTCAAATGATTATTTATATTGTATCAATTGCAGGTGCGATCATTTTAGGATTAATCATTATGCTATCAATTAAAGGGCGTCGTAAAGAAATGGGAATTCTATTGTCTATTGGAGAAAAAAAGTGGAAACTGATGGCGCAATTCGTAGTAGAAGTGGTCTGTGTCGCTATTTTAGCATTTGGATTATCCATAACAACAGGAGCTAAAGTTTCTCAATATATCGGGGATAATTTACTTTCGAATGAAATTGCTACTGCGAGCGAAGAAACAGATACCTCGCAACATGGTACTGTAATGATGGCTGGACCTGGTGGTACTCTACAAAATCAAAAAGAAGATCCAATTGATAAAATTGATGTAAGTGTAACAGGAGAAGATGTAGGAAAAATGGTTGGAATTGGACTAGCTATTGCTATAATAGCAACGCTTCTTCCGGCATTATCTATTCTACGTTTAAACCCAAAACAAATTCTTTTAAAAGATGAATGAGGAGGCTCGATATGGAGACGATTTTACAGTTTAAAAATTTGGATTATTATTATGAAAGTAATGGGAAAAATGTAGCGATACTAGATAATGTTAACTTTTCTTTTCAAAAAGGACATTTCTACACGATTTTAGGACCATCTGGATCTGGTAAAACCACAACTCTGAGCTTAGGTTGTGGACTGGATGTCCCTAAAAATGGTTATGTACTGTATAATGGCAAAGATATTAGAAAAATTGGTTTGGATCGATACCGTAATCAAAATGTATCTGTAATTTTCCAATCTTATAACTTAATTACCTATATGACCGCTCTTCAAAATGTCTTAACAGCAATGGAAATTACAGGTGTTAAAGTACAAAATAAAACAGCAAGAGCATTAGAATTATTAGAGAGGGTAGGACTCACAGAACTTGAAGCGAAACGAAACGTATTGCAACTAAGCGGTGGACAGCAACAGCGTGTAGCAATTGCTCGAGCACTATCTTGTAATGTTGATTTACTAATTGCAGATGAGCCGACAGGAAACCTCGACGAGGAAACCGCAATGGATATAATAGAACTGTTTCAAGAACTTGCACATAAAGAGAATAAATGCATTATTGTTGTGACGCACTCACAGGAGGTTGCTAAAAAATCAGATCGTGCAGTGTATTTAAGTAAGAAGAAGTTAGTCATAAATGAAATCTAATATAAACATCGTAGCTGTTTAATTCACATATTTTTCAAAAACTAGACCTTTCAAAAGCTTATATTTGATTTATAATAAAATCAAGCCATAATCAAAATGGTCTCCCTGTACTGAATGTTAAAATAGTTTGTCGTTCCCGTTTTAATAATATTTGAAAAAGAACTTGTAGAATATCCTACAAGTTCTTTTTATTATAATTGGTTACCTATATCATGGGATAATTACACATAAAAAACGGGACATTACCTAGATGTATGATCTAAATGCTGTCCCGTTTCCCTATGTATCTGTATAGTTATTGCAGAATTAAACCTACAATCATAATTAAACTAAATACTATCATCCAACCAAACGCGCAATAGCCAAAAATTCTAATCCATTTAGGTAATTGATTCATGTTAATTTTATTTGTGGGAACTCCTTGCATAGAAAACATCATTTTTTGATCTCTATCTCTATTATTTTGTTGTTCATACATAATATCATCACCTTTCCAGAACTATTGTGTTTATAGTATATCAGCCTAAAGAAAATTATGTACAGAATAAGAGGGGATAACATATATATTATGTGGTGAATTTTATAAATAAAGACATTTAATTGCCATGGTTCTAAGCGCTAATCCGTTATAAATTCTGAAAAAGAGCCCTACATAAATAGGAATCTTTTTCTTCAAATATTAAGTTGCTGGATATACATCAGAACCAAGGTAACGTTCTTTTATAATTTGAAGATGATGAAGCTCATGACCAGCAATGATGTATGCTAATGCACGAACTGTAACTTCAGAATTATTCGCATTTCCTCTTTGTGACCAAGCTTCTTTATCTAAGCTTCTAAGTAAATACAGGGTAGATTGGCGAACAACTATTAAATTCTCAAGAAGATCTTGCATAGATTGCTTATCAAAAGCAGCTCTAAGAACATACATATCATCATTATAGCCTGGAAGTTCTGCTGTCTCGCCTCGAGCGATTGATAACAATCGATACGCCATAATCCGTTCTGTATCTGCTATATGACCGATTACTTCTTTTATACTCCATTTAGTAGGAGCATACCGGAAAAGTCCCTCACTATTAGAAATTCCCTGTAACAAAAGATTCGTTTCCTTCATTTGTTGTTCTAGAATATGTATGATATTTCCGTCTGATACCAAGTTGGTATACGTTGCATAATAGGAGTTATATTCACTTACCTTTGGTCTTATTTGCATACGAATCATCCTTTATGTTTTATGTTTAATCTTTACATATAGCTTATCATAAAAGAATTCCAAATTAATCTGAAAGTTTGAAATTGAAATCAAAAATTATGCTTACTTCCGTAGGTGAGCTATAAATATTGTTTCACATATATAGGAAGGTTCAAGTCGAATGTTCTGCATCCGCTAAATGAAGGGACTACTTCATCATCAAAATAATAAAACTTGTTTATGACAAAAAGATAAGTTTTTTAAATATTATTATGTTTTATTAGATCTATTCCAGTTCATTCTAGTAACTATATATTCAATACGAAACACAAATGAAACAAGTAGAATGAACTTAATAAAGACAAGAAACTATCCCGTTAGGGCTTTCTGAGGCTGCATCAATTTTTTAGCGTGGAAAACACACCTAGATTTCATCGTAGCAAACTAGAAGAAGGGGATTAAAGTTCATCCGTTTTTCTCTCTTGAAAACTAGGATTCAACCCTTTGGAGAGTGAAACACAACCATATTTTATAGCATAAAAAAGCAAGAGGGATGAAGCATTACCATATTAAAACATCAAAATCGGATAGTGTCATAAATGTATTTACTACATTCAAAATGTGAACACTTATTATTCTTTAGCGTGGTCTCAATTTATTGAAAAAGCTATTCTTTCCTATTATTGTATAGAAAGAATAGCCTGTTTTGTCCGTTATATTTTTTTATGTTAGTTCAATTGCTATATGCAGCATGACGTAAAAATCCTTGAAATCCCAAATTAAGAAATACTTCTATATTGAACTGGTGATGATAAGTTAATTAAAGTTGATGGATAGCCGAACTCCATAGAATCATCGATAAATTCTTCTAACTGATGCACGGATTCAGTGATTATTTTCACCAAATAACTATATTGTCCAGCTAATCTGTGGCACTCAAAAACCATGGGATTTTCTTTGCAAAAATCCCTGAATTGCTTACATTTTTTTGATTCAAACAATACAAAAGCCGTTACATTCTTATTCAACTTTTCTGGGTTTATAACTGCCCTATAGGCGGTAATTATACTTTTATCTTCTAACTTTTTAACTCTTTCTTTTACAGCAGGTGTCGATAAGTTAACCATTTTTCCGAGCTCAGTCATAGATACCCGTCCATCTTCTTGCAGTATATATATAATTTTTTGGTCAATGTGATCCATTCTCAATAACTCCTTTTTATTTAATGTAAAATACGTATAATAAATTAAATTTTTAAGTTTACCAGATGAAATAACTCATAATTTGTATTTAAACAAAATTATTTAAAATTTATAATTTTAAGTATATCATGAAAATAATGTTATTGGAGGAATTGAAATGGGACTTGAGATGAGAAAACATTGCGAGAAATGCAATAAGAAGATTGAGGCGCAATCATTAGCCTTTATTTGTACACATGAATGTACATTTTGTGAGGAGTGTACAAAATTAATGAACAATGTATGTCCTAATTGCCAAGGAGAACTTGTTAAAAGACCTAGAGCCCTGTCGAATAGTGTCTGTCCTATTAGTTTATAACAATATTACTTATTAAGTTTATAGTGAAATAGTTTCTAAAAATACTAGATGGCGACATTATGATTATAAAAATGAGAAAAGCTATGGATAACATAAATATGTTACATAAAGGAGTTTTTATATTGAAACATGCCTTGCGTATTATTGATGTACAACAAGAATTAAATGTAGATAATTTTTCTGTTGTTCGAACTAGCCACGAGGATTTGTTTCAACCCATTCATAATAATTACAGATAAATCTATACCAAGGGTACAACTCTTACTGAATAATTATCGGAAAGGATTGTACTTTTTATTTAATATACAATAAATCGATGACTTTAATATCATTGGGTTTGAAACTGAAAAATTACTTTCTCAGATACACAAAATCAATGGATTGTGAAATAGATTTTCACGAAATGTTTGATAATCAAATTGCAATTGTAGAGGATGCTTTAATACACCGAAATACAAAAGAAGAGCAAATTCAGGCTGCGAAGAGTGCCTATGATGATTGTATATTAAAGAATCGTAAACAAGAATATCGTTTCATTTAAAACGAAAAGCCAGCCTATTAGTTCCTGATAAGTCTATAGTTACTACAAAAACAAACAAACTCGTCCTACTAAGAGGGGAGGTTGTTTGTTTTTGGTCTAGATAATGGAATCCTTATGCAAAATTGCACACTATGTTCCATATTTTTTATTGAATACTTTATATCTAGCGTTTCAAGAATTTGTTTAACAATATATAGCCCCAAACCACTTCCTCCAGTATTTCGATTCCTTGATTTTTCAATACGATAAAATGGTTTGAAAATTTGTTGTATATCTTCATCTTTAATATTGATACCTGTATTTGTAATTTGTATTTCGATTTGATCTTGTTTAGAATTCTCGCTTAACTTTATATAGACTTTTTCATTATGTGGTGAATACATAACCGCATTGTGAATAATATTTTTACATGCTTTTTCTAAAAGAGCACAATCTGTATAAATAGAAAGATCAGAATCAATTTCTTTTATTATTTCGATGCTTTTTTGAGAAGCAAAAAATTCGAGATCTTTTGTGATTGTACCTATTAACTTTGAAGGATTAACTTCCTCTACTTTTAGTTTGAAGGTGTGTTGTTCTAATTTCGATACGCTTAAAATTTCACGAACTAATTGTTCCATACTTTCAATAATTTGATGATTTTTCTTTAAATATTGATCGCGATTTTGATAAGGGCCAATATTGTAAATCATCCCTTCTAAGTAGCCTTTCATTACAGTAAGAGGGGACTTTAATTCATGTGCTACAATCGCAAAAAACTCTCTGCGTTTTGTTTCTATTTCTCTTTCTTTTTCAATATCATTTTTTAATTGTTCATTTGCTTTTTTTAAATCAAACATAGCTTGTTGTAAGTTAA
The DNA here is from genome assembly GCF_903970865.1 of Bacillus sp. ME78. Lineage (NCBI taxonomy): Bacteria > Bacillati > Bacillota > Bacilli > Caryophanales > Bacillaceae > Bacillus > Bacillus sp. ME78. The sequence continues at coordinate 29,631 of NZ_CAJCKK010000028.1, read as the reverse complement.
TAGACATGTCATTCAAACTATTAGACAATTCTCCTAACTCATCTGTAGAGCGAACCTCAATTTTTTCGGAGAAATCTAAATTTGCCATCTTTTGTGCACCTTCATTAATATAAATAAGTGGCTTTGTAATAAACCTGGAATAAAAATAAGCACTCCCTATACCAATTACGAGTACAATGATACTAATATAGGGGAGAAAGCGTACTAAAACCTGTGAAGCTTCATCAATCGGTTGAAATGTAGCAAAGACTATAAGCGTTAAACTACCATCTTGGAATTGAATTGGTTTCGTAACGTTATATGAATTGCTAAGGGTACTTGCATTCTCGAATCGTGTTGCTTTAGTAACTACTGTTTTTTGCGTACCACTTTGAATAAAAGAAAACGAAGGAGAGTAAATAATTACCCCTTCTTTATTTTGAAGGTAAAGCATCGCATTATTTTTTTTTGCGTATTCATCAAAAAGTGGTATCGCATCTTGAAACGTAAGATTTTTAGACTTATCAATGATTTCGTTTATCCCTATTTGAAGTTGATCTGTTTTATATTGCTCATAAAATGTAGGGAGAAAGAAGTATAAAGTTAAATAAATCAATACTGCAAAGGATAACAAAATGAGAGATGTAGTCATAAAGAGTTTATAAGTGATTTGCTTCATCTTCATAAGTTTCACAATACTATTCATCAATTTTATAACCAATACCCTTTATTGTTTTAATATAAGGGATAGCTAATTTTTTACGTAGATTTTTAATATGTGTATCAATTATTCGTGTTTCTCCAAAATAATCGTAGCCCCAAACCTTCTCTACGATATTTTCTCTTGTAAGTACTTTTCTCTCATTTTGAAATAGTAGTTGTAGAATTTCAAACTCTTTTGTCGTTAATATAATTTCAACGTCATTTACATACACTCTATATGCATCCACATCGATACGAACTTCTTTAAATATCAAATGATTATTTACATTTTTATCATAACTTCTTCTAAGTACAGCTTCGACTCGTCTAATCAAAACATGAAATGAAAAGGGTTTTGTTATATAATCATCGATCCCAAGATCGAATCCTTTCATTTGATCTTCCTCTTCTTCCAACGCAGTTAGCATAATAATTGGTACGTTTGACTGACTTCGAATCATTTTAGAAACTTCAAACCCATTAAGATTGGGCATCATAACATCTAGAAGAATTAAATCAAATGATTGCTTATTAAATTGTGTCATACCCTCTAGTCCATCTGAAGCGACTACCACTGTATAATGCTGTGTCATTAAAAATTGTTTAATTAATTCCTGAATTTCTTGATCGTCCTCAACCACGAGGATATGATAGTTTTTCATAATATCACCTCTGGTAGTCATTATAGCCGTACAATCTGGAGTTTATGTGGAGATACAGTAGTAAACTTCATAGGATGTTTACTATCAAAAAGTATTATTAGCTATATTACTTTTTTATGGAGAAATAATTGCTTAAAAAAACTTATCGTATGAATTGATGTACGATTAATATTTACGAAAATATACTTTTGCTTCTTTACCAAAAGAGGAAAAGGAATTTCAATATAGAAGAAGCTACCGTAATACTAGAGTTAGAGTGTGTGCCAAGAACTTTGGATTTCTTTCATCTAGTTTCTATTTAATCGTTAATCACTACATAACAATATTCTTGCTAAACCAAAAGTTTAAAGGTACAAACTTGGAGAGATTTTTATAATGCTAGAAAGGTTGTGAAATGATTTGATGGGTTATAAAGCGATGCTGTTTGATTTAGATGATACATTACTTGATAGGGATAAAGCAGTAGAGGCATTATTTTTAATTGTTTTAGAAAAGTGTTATGAAAATGTAGATGGTGCGGCTAAAAGCAACATGTTACAGAAATTCAAAGAATACGATAAAAGAGAATATGGCATAAGTAATAAAACGACAGTTTTAGAATCATTGCTTGATGAATTCACGCCGAAGTATAGATTGCCACGCAATTACATCCAAGATTTTTGGAATAATAATTTCCCTAGATGTTTTTCAATAGACCATAATACTATTCATTTCTTAAATCAAATAAAGAAGCACTTTAAAGTTGGAATTATAACAAATGGCTCAACTCAGAGGCAAAAAGCTAAAATATTTAACACGAATTTAAATAGGTATTTTGAAACAATCATTATTTCTGAAGAAGTAGGATTTAGTAAACCTGATAAACGTATATTCGAACTAGCATTAAATAAGCTAAATTTACAGCCGGAAAATACTTTATTTGTTGGTGATGACTTAGAAAAGGATATTGCTGGTCCTCAAAATGTAAATATAAAAGGTGTGTGGTTTAACCCTCAGAAGATCAAGAATACTACCAAAATACAACCGTATGCCGAGATTAACACTTTGGATAGTTTGTTAAGTTATGTTACTCCACAATATTTTTATAACAAGTAAAAGTAATCTCATATATATTCAAAAATATAAAAAAGAGAAACTATCATTAATTTCATTGACCGTATTAGTAATAAAAAATAGAGGCGATTTTAATAGCTGTGGCTAATTTAATCTATGATTAATACAAAGTTTTGTAAAACAATTTTACTTATACTGTGTAAATTATAAAGGGGTGGGACTATGGAAATAAAGAAAATAGTAATCGATGGAATCAATATTGCGGTCATTAGAAATGATAAGGTATTAATATCGGATGTTCAGTCTGCATTAGATACTATGGCAACAGTTCAATATGAGGTAGATGCGAAACATATTATTATTCATAAATCTTTAATAAGTGAAGATTTCTTTGACCTAAAAACACGGCTTGCGGGTGATATCCTTCAAAAGTTTATAAACTATAAGGCAAAGATTGCTATTGTTGGAGATTTCTCTATGTATACTAGTAAAAGCTTAAAGGATTTTATTTATGAATGTAATAAAGGGAATGACATTTTTTACTTAGCAACTGAACAACAAGCAATTGAAAAACTAAGTACATTAAAGTAATAATTATATCCTGCTAAATTCCCCCATTTCACTTAGTTCATAATTATATACGATATAGAAGAACTGATGTTTGTGGTAAACTAAGAGATGAATAAAGGGGGAGTTTTTTTGAACAATTTTAATAATATAATCCAAAATTTAAATAATATAGTTTACAAACCTAACAACTTAATGATTACGAATCTAAAAGAAGAAAAGCAAAACGCAGAATATGCCGGATGTTTATTCCACTTAAATAACAAAACCATTCGTTTTAGAAAATCAAAAGTTACTCCTAATAAAATTGGGCAATTTGTTTCTTTTTGGGAGAAAGATGAAAATATGCGAAATAGAGCTTTCTCTTATGAAGCTGCTCCTGATTTATTAGTAATCACGTGTATTGCTGATAATAAACTAGGGCAATTTATTTTCCCTAAAGAGATTCTTCTTAAAGAAAAAATATTGAGAACACCAAGTCAAACAGGGAAAATGGCAATGAGAATTTATCCTGTTTGGGATACCACTGTTAGCAATCAAGCTAAAAAGAGCCAAACGTGGCAACTTCAATATTTTGTTGATTTAAGTGATATTAATAATTTGCCTATAGATAAACTATTAAATTTATATTCGTAGCTTTTGATTTGCCCCAAAAAGAAGTAATTACAGAAAAGACATTTGTAATGACGCCTTCTATTAATTTACCTCGTGAATCGTAATTTTTGTACCGGTACAGTTAAATGAAATGTACATTGTTACAGTGCCCCTTAAAATTTACAATCAGCATATATTATTTTAACTTATAAATTTTTAAGGGGTGCTAAATATGACAAGTTTACAAGATCAGCTTTTCACAAGATTAAATCTTAAAAAACGTAATGATGTAACGATTGAAGAATTACCTACCATACTCTTTTCGTTTGCGCATACTATACCATTTGAGAATTTAGATGTTATAGCACGAAATACGAATCAAATCTCTCCGGAAAACTTGCGAGAGAAAATTTTAACTAGTTCCCGTGGTGGACTTTGCTACGAATTAAACACTCTTTTTTACTATTTTTTAAGAGACTGTGGCTATGATGTACAACTGGCATTAGGTACGGTTTATAAAAACGATATAAATGCATGGGCACTTGAGGATGGCCATATAACAATTATTTTAACTTATGATAATGTACAGTATTTAATTGATGTAGGTATAGCTTCGTTAGTACCTCTTGTTCCTGTACCTTTTACTGGTAAGTCTGTTTCTTCAAAAAATGGTTCGTACCGGGTGAGACAAAAAGCTACGAGTAAAGGAAATTATGTTTTAGAAAGAATAGATACTGATGGAGAATGGAAAGTTTGTCATGCTTTTTATAAACATAATATTGATGAGATAGTAGTAAATGATGTTCAAAGAAGAGTGATAGAAGATGAGAAGTCTATTTTTAATAAAGGACCAATTGCAGTAAAGTTGACGAACTCTGGCCATATTTCATTAACGAATACAAGTTTAACCGAAATTATTCATGGGGAAAAAACTAAGCGTGAAATTACAGAAGATCAATATAAAGAGTTTTTATATACTTTATTTGCTATTAAGTTATGAATAATAAAGATAGCCGGTTCTTATTCAGAAACGGCTATCTTTATTATTTTTGGTGTAAATGGTTTTCTTCTAATATGTTTCGGAAACTACGGTATAGTTAATGTTTTTAATGTTTCCTCAGCTTCTTCATATGTATGAAAAATTGGTTCTTTTCCATCATCCCCTTGTAAAACTAGCCCTTCATCTCGGATTACATATGGCATAAAACCACCCCATCTAGTAAAGAATTATGTTCTTTTGCAGCAGAATAATACGATTTAAAGTTTGATTTTCTTAATACATATAATACACTAGAACAGTACGAAAAAGTATGTACAATAAACTTTGAATGTAAAGGAAGATTATTATGTCAGTTATTGATAAATTGAAACTTAATAAGTATACAAATATGGTCGTTATTAACGAACCAAGCGATTATGACATTTTTACAGGTAAAGAAACTGCATTCTCAAAAGAACACGATGCTATCTTTATATTTGTAGAAACGCTTGATGAAATGGTGAAACAAACGAATTTTATTATTAGTAATGAAGAATTACTAATTGAAAAAGGTTACGTATTCTTCGCATATCCGAAAAAAGGTAATGCTCGTTATAGTACGTTTATTCACCGTGATGAGATGTTTCCGGCATTAAACGTTGGAGAAGATGGTTATGTGGGAGAAAGCGATATTAAATTTGCACGAATGGTAAGTATGGATGAAGTCTTTACTGTTGTAGGTTTAAAACGTGAAAAGAAAAAAACAACGAAAACATCTGCTATGAGTCAATGTGTTGCCGATTATGCAGATCGAATTAAAGATGTTGAAGCATTATTAACAAATCACCCGAATGAACTTAAGTTTTATCAAAGTTTAACGCCTGGATATCAGAAAGATTGGGCACGTAATCTTTTTTCTGTAAAACAAGAAAAAACACGTGAAAAACGTCTAGAGAAAATGATAGAGATCCTTTCACAAGGCTATAAAACAATTGAATTATTCCGTAAGAAGAAAAAATAATGATTAAGAAAGTCACAATGCTGCAACAATTAATTGTGATGAGTGCATTGAAAAAAGCATTCCTTCCATTATACTAAGGAATGTTCTTATATTTATATAATTAGCAAAAGAGAAAAGGTGTTTGAAATGAAATCGTATATTGTAGTTGGATCTGGAATTTTAGGAGCGTCTACTGCTTATCATCTTGCTAAGGCAGGTGCGAATGTTACTATCGTGGATCGCCAACAATTAGGGCAAGCAACTGATGCAGGAGCAGGTATTGTATGTCCATGGCTATCACAGCGTCGTAATAAAGCATGGTATAAAATCGTTAAAGGCGGTGCACGTTACTATTCTTCGTTAATTCAGCAATTAGAAGAAGACGGTGAAACTGACACAGGATATAATCGTGTAGGTGCAATTAGTTTACATACTGACGAGAAAAAGTTAGATCAAATGGAAGAGCGAGCTTATAAACGACGTGAAGATGCCCCAGAGATTGGTGAAATAACTCGCTTATCAGCTGAAGAAACAAAAAAATTATTCCCAGCATTATCAGACGAATATAGTTCTGTTCATATTAGTGGTGCTGCACGAGTGAATGGAAGATTATTACGCAATGCATTAATAAGTGCTGCGAAAAAACATGGTGCAACTTTTATAAAAGGCGATGCCATATTAGTCCGTGAAGGAAATCATATTACTGGAGTTACAGTAAACGATGAAACAATTTTAGCAGAAAAGGTTATTGTAACTGCAGGCGCATGGGCGAATGAAATCTTGAACCCATTAGGAATTAATTTCTTAGTTACATTCCAAAAAGGACAAATTGTTCATCTGCAAATTGAAAATACAGCAACAGAAAATATGCCAGTTGTTATGCCACCGAACGATCAATATATTTTAACGTTTGACAATGGTCATGTCGTAATTGGTGCAACACATGAGAATGATACTGGTTTCGATCATCGTGTAACAGCAGGTGGTTTACATGAAGTATTCCATAAGGCATTAGCAGTTGCACCTGGCTTAGAAAATGCTACAATGCTTGAAACGAGAGTTGGATTCAGACCATTCACACCAGGATTCTTACCTGTTATCGGGCCACTACCTAACTTTGAAGGAATTCTCGTTGCGAATGGATTAGGGGCTTCGGGTTTAACAGCTGGTCCATACTTAGGAGCGGAACTTGCTAAACTAGCGCTCGGACAACCGATTGAATTAGATTTAAATGATTATGACGTTGCTGGCGCAATTGAATAATATGGAGTACTGCTAACATTTATGAAAAACCATGCTAAACAAATTCGACAGAGAATAAGTAGTTTTTCCTCTGTTAAGAGTAAGCATGTTTATGAAAAATAAAATTATTTAAAAATAGAGGGCCGACATTATAAACCTGCATTAATAATGTAGAATTGTGATGTTGGCTCTTTATTCATATTGCTTTAAAACTTATTTTCGAGAGGAGGTTAAGTAATGAGAGCGCCATATCAAGTATTGATATTTCCTTATATAAAAACTGCCGATTCTATTCAATATGCCATTTTTAACCGAAGTGATTATGGTTATTGGCAAGGAATAGCTGGTGGCGGAGAAGACGGTGAGATTCCTATTGAATCAGCAAAACGGGAAGCATTTGAAGAGGCTGGTATTACAAGAGAATGTCCATATATACAATTAGATTCGGTGTCTTCACTATCAGTAGAAGATGTAGTTGGAGGATTCCTTTGGGGAGAAGAGGTTTATGTAATAAAAGAATTTTCTTTTGGAGTTAAAGTCCCTACAAAAAACATATCATTATCTAAAGAACACTTCAATTATAAATGGTTATGCTTTGAGGAAGCAGTAACGTTTTTGAAATGGGATAGCAACAAAACAGCATTGTGGGAATTAAACAAAAGACTATTAAAACAATAAAAGTTTTAGCTAACAAAGATAGTATTGGAACAAGAATGGAACCATTAACAAACCTTTGCTACACTTCTAAACAATGTTTTAGATTATAAAATAGAGTAATATAGATTTTGTATAGGTAATTTACTAAGAGAACTTGTACTAAGAAAAGCCCTATACAGTTGACTCTGAAAAAATGAAAATAGTTAGAAATATTTTTATATCGTACGGTTTTTGGCTATGAATAACGGAATAGATATTAAGTATTCAACAGTTTAAATAAAACGAGTTAGCTTTTTATTTTAAGAAGAAAGATGACTCGTTTTATGCTAAAATTCGCTTAGTGTATATTTTCGTTAAAATGTGGGTGGGCCCCCTTTTAGCAAAACCGGAGTGGGAATGATGAGTATAAATAGTTTTGTGGGATTGATAAAGGACGAATTATTAAAAGAGGTAAGTATAAGAAGTGAGGATGAATTCGAGCCTGTAGTAGTTAAAGATATTCCTAGACTTTGGAAGTGTTTAGGAACAGGTAATTATGCCGCAGTATTCATGCACAAAGAATACAAAGATTGGGTAGTGAAAGTTTACGTGCGAGAAGGAGAAGGAATTGAAAAAGAGTCAGAAGTATACCGAAGAATTGGAGATCATCCTTCTTATTCAAAGCTTATATATAAAGGAGAAAATTTCATAGTATTGAAACGTTTAAAAGAAATTACCTTATACGATGCTATTCATAAGGGAATTAAAATTCCTAAGCAAGTAATACTTGATATTAATGAGGCTTTAGAGTATGCGAGGGAACAAGGGTTAACTCCTTGTGATGTTCACGGGAAAAATGTGATGATGGAAAAAGGAAGGGGATATGTAGTCGATGTATCTGATTTCTTAAAAACAAAAGAAGATAGTAAGTGGAGAGACCTAGAAAAGGCATATTTCACCTTTTATTTTCCTTTCATTTATAAATTGCCTTTCCCCGTTAAAATACCGTATTTTATGTTAAACATTGTTAGACGTTCGTACAGAAAATATAAGAAGCTTAAAAAGAACTTCAAATTATAAAAGGATCACATATGTTCCTGAAAACGATTTGAATTCACATAAATAACTTTAGAAAAATTTAAAATTTTGTTTAGAGGCTACTTCAAGACCTTAGCTTGCTGGGCATATGGTGCTACCTCAAAATATAAAAAGATTAGGAGTGAATCCTAATCTTTTTATTTATACATATTTTTGTTATGAATATCACTATTAATTCCAAAACGGGATATTTTGAATAAATGAAACCGTCAAAATAAGTGTTGATACGGAACCAGCAGTTACTAAAGTTACTATTTTTCGTCCATTCTGTTCTTTTGAAGGTTTTATAAGTTCTGTAATTAACACAATCCATATTATGATAGAGATTATTGAAATAATATTTATAGACATATGTAACACATCCCTTCTTGTTTTCACATAAATATTTCTTCTTTTATAAAATAAAAGCAATTTAACAAGAAAATATGTAACGCATTACAAATCAATATTTTCCTGTTAAACCACCTTTTTTAAATAGAAATACGACTGATAAAACGATAACAACAGCCTTCAAACTTCCCCAATATGGATAAATAGCATGATCTGTTAGACTAGCATATTGAAAAATATTCTCTAAACCGAAAATTCCTATCATGACTGCTAAAATGAATGAAGCTGATCCATACGTCCCGTTATGATAGAGGGTAAATAAATAGACTGCGAAAATTAGTGGTAAGATGATTTGTAGTACGATTATCATAGTTCGTCCCCCATATTATTTATAATTATATTATATACAAAATTGTAATAAAAAGGAATACGACTTATTTGATACTAACAGAACTACTCTAATCATATTCTTCTATAAAAAGAAGAAAAAGGGGTGTACAGTTAATTGACAAAAGTTAAAGTTAGTTTACGACCCATTGTTCATAATATAAATTTACCAACCGTATTGAAAACAACAATACTTCCAGGCGAATCGACTGAAAGACTATTTATCGCAACCCAATTAGGAGAGATTTTTTACATAGTGAATGGAGTTATAAAGATATTTTTAGATATTCGTCACCTAATTATTAAATTAGGTACATTTGAAGAAGGTGTTTCTAGTAGCGGTTATGATGAACGCGGATTGCTAGGACTTGCGTTCCATCCACAATTTTATCAAAATAGGTTATTTTATCTACATTATTCAGTAGCCGGAACTCAAGGGCCAGGTGCACTTTCTGAACAATTTAAACCGAATCCTTGTGACCCTAAAACATTAAATTTAAAGTGGGTTAATAGAAATACGCAATATGATCACATTGATACTGTGGAAGAATGGACTTTACAACCTAATGGTCAAGCTCAAAAGCGACGAACATTACTGAATGTAAGAAGACCATTTTTTAATCATAACGGAGTCAATAGTTTAAACTTTTCACCTGAGACTGGAAAACTTGTTTTTACAAATGGAGATGGCGGATCAGGTTATGATCCATTTAACTTAAGCCAAGATGATTTAGAAATAGCAGGTAAAATAATTGAAATCGATGTAAGTAAAAATACATTTATAAATAACCCTCCTGTAGTTACACGCTTCGATGAACTTCCTTTATCTATACAAGAAACACTTACAGTAATTGCAAAAGGAGTACGTAATATAACCGGCATTTCATTTCAAAGGTTTTATAATCAATATATCAAATACGCCGGAAATGTCGGACAAGATATTGTAGAGTCTATTTTTTCATTTGTTCAATATAAACCTATACCGGTTACAGAACTTGTTCAAATGCATTTTATGAGGCTCACTCCCAATCAAGATGGGTTTATCAATTTTGGTTGGAGAGGATGGGAAGGGGATTTACCTACTTCTTTTATACGGCATTGTTCCGAAAATCAGACTTTGGATGAAAGAACAATGACTTATTATGATGAAACAATACAAACTTCAGCGAGGCGTATTCTGCCTCTACTTAGTTATTTTCATCAAGATTCCAGACCCGATAAGTTTGGAGGAACTTCCCTTACAGGAGTTCAGCCATATATGGGAAATGCAATTCCAAATTTAACAGGTAGCGTAGTGTTTACTGACCTTGCTAAGAAAGAAGATTCTCGACCGCCAGTTAAAGGTGTTTTAGCATATACTAGAGCAGGTACAGACGGTAAACATGCTGATTTTCATGCTATTGAAACCAATTATGATTTTGGTACGCAAGCAGCTTATTATATGAGTTTAGGAACAAATTTGAATCAAACTAAATTATATTTAGGAGTTTACGGTTCTATGAAAGTAACTGATTTTAATAAAGGTACCATTTTTGAAATTATCCCTTAATACGATACAAATTATCAGTCTAAAAATATAATATAAGGAATTCATTCTGTTCCCAAAACGCACGACTTAACTTATCCCCCTAAAAATCTTCAATGTATGAGCATCTATTAACTTGCAGAAAGTAACTCATAAACCGTATGTGTACGAATAATATAGAAAGTAATGAATGAGGTATCTTTAGGGGGTATTTTAATGAATCGGTTTGTACGTTATTGGTATCAACTGATGATAGAGCATGATACAAGCTTTGTTCATAAAAGGAAATTGTCCCTTGCGAATAAATTAGTACTTACAGCTTTGATGAGTGCATTGGCTACCATGTTTCAAGCAGCGGGGAACTTAATTCCTGGTATAGGTTTGCTCATTAGTCCATTTTCGACATTACCGATTTTTTTTGCTATTTTCTATTCTATTCGTGAGGGAATACTTTCTTATATTCTTACTATTCTTCTATTATTTATTATTGAGCCCAGTGAACTAATTGTTTTTCCTTTTACTACAGGCTTATTAGGTCTAGCCTTAGGGGTATCCTTTTTAAAATTAAAGAAAAGAATTTGGATTGTTTCTTTTTCAGCAACTTGTCTACTTATAGGTATTATGATCGTTCTCGATGTTTTCCGCTTTCCGGTACTTGGTCCTGCTGTTCATACAACTATGGATATAAAAATTATTTTATTGATATTTATACTGAGCTTTCTATACTGCTGGATTTATGCAGGTTTTTGCAGAATAATGATGAATAGATTATGTAAAGTGTTGTATTGACAATGGCATAATGAAGATTGGAGAATGCATTCATGACTAACGTTGCAGTTAGAAGACCGAATTTGAATGATGTAGATGAACTATATTTATTTTTCCGTATCGTTATTACGAATACATACAAAAATGAAGGATTGTCACAATTATTGGATGACATAGAAAATGAAATTAACTCAAAAAAGCGGTATTTGAAAAGTGATTTTGAAAGTAACGGAGAAAGTCGTTACTTTTTATTAGCGATTGATACAAATAACGATAAAATCATTGGAACAATTGAAGTTGGTCCAGCAAGTACATTGATTAATAGTTGTACAGGTGGTGTACTTAAGGATTTGTATGAAATAGGAACTGTATTTATACTTCCAGAGTATCAAAGAAAGGGTATCGGGAGTTTACTGCTACATACAATGTTTCTTACGTTACTTAGCAGAGGAATAACAGAATTCTGTTTAGATAGTGGATACAGAAAAGCGCAAAGTATATGGACAAAGAAGTTTGGAGAGCCTAGTTATGTACTGAAAGATTATTGGGGAGAATCAAGTGATCATATGATTTGGAAGAAGAGTTTACATGATACACCTATAATATTTGAATTATAAAATGAAATATACCTATGAACGTAGCTTTTCTTACATATGTATGCTATTATTTATCTTTATAATAAAAGAGGACGTGAATGAACTTGATTAAAATTAGTATCCCTGAAGTTGATGTTACAATTACTGAACGTAAACAAGTTATTAAAGGAGACGAGCCAATCATTACTCCAATTAATGGATTTATCGATTTCCACTTGTTCCCTAGAGATAAAGGCGGCATTTTTATGTTTTACAATATTAATGACGAACTACTTTTCGTAGGTAAAGCTCGTAAAATTAGACAACGTATTAAGAAGCATTTTGAAGATAATGTTTCACCAATTAAAAATCACCGTGATGAAGTATACCGCATTGATGCATGTATCGTAGAAGATCCAACAGAAAGAGAAATTTACGAAACGTATATCATTAATGAATACAAAGCGAAATATAACGTTGATAAAGTATTCTACAAATAATCAACATTAATAAAAAACAATCCTAGCTAATATGCCAGGATTGTTTTTTATTTAGATTTATTCTTCATATCTTTCTCCTTTTTTCAAATGATTAGCCACAATAAAACAGAATATCCCTATAAATATAAGTACAATACCAAGCGTTTTATGTTTTCCCTCAAAGAAAGGAATATCTGAAATAACATTTGTCATACATAGTCCTAAAAATACAAGGATAGGGCCCATCCAAAGTAATACATTACCGAATTTTGTGTGCTTCCACATAATAACCCTCCTTAATTCTCTTTACATATATATCCATAAACGAAAAGTAAATTCATAGAGAAATATAGTTTTTTTCATATCGAAAATTTAACCCTCATATATTGGTACAAGCAAAAGAGAAAGGAGACCATCATGAATTGGTTAGAAGCTTTCATATTAGGTATAATTCAAGGTTTAACAGAATTTTTACCAATCAGTAGTACCGGACATCTTTATTTAGGAAGGCATTTATTTCAATTAGATGAAGCAGGCTTATTTTTAGATACGATGTTGCATATTGGGACTTTACTTGCAGTGTTTATTTATTACAAAAAAGAATTTATATATTTAATTAAAAACCCATTTTCAAAGCTCATGTTATTACTTATTGTTGGGACGATACCTGCAGTTGTTATTGGTTTATTGTTTAAAGACTTCTTTGAAGATATTTCAAAAACAGGAATCACGATCGGTTGGGAGTTTTTAGTGACCGGATTCTTTCTCTACATGGCAGATAAACAAAAGAATGGTCGTAAAAAAATGGGTGACATAACATATAAAGACGCATTAATTATCGGTTCATTTCAAGCTGCTGCTATTTTTCCAGCCATTTCCCGTTCTGGAATGACAATTGTCGCTGCATTATGGAGAAAATTAGACCGTGAAACTGCTGCTTACTTTTCTTTTTTACTGTCGACACCAGCTATTGTTGGAGCTATCATTTTGCAATTTGCAGACGTTTTTCAAGGGAAAGCAGAATCTATTTCTAGTACATCTTTAATTGTCGGAACGTTATCAGCAGCGTTTTTTGGATACATAGCCGTTTCATGGATGATTCAATATTTAAAACATCACTCCTTAAAAGTATTCGCGTATTACGTATGGGGATTAGGTATTTTAATTTTAACGTTGCAATTTACTGATGTATTTTAAGTATAATGATAAAGAAGTTAATTAGTTTAAGATCCTGTTTCATTCATACAAGGCAGGATCTCTTTTTATTAAGGGGGAAAATATGTTTAATAAGGCTATCGTTATTGGTGGAAGTATGGCAGGAAAGTTTGCAGCAAAAGCATTATCAACTTTTTTTAAAGAAGTAATCATTTTAGAAGTCGGTGAAAAATGGGATGGAAAAGCTTCAAGAAAAAGAGTTCCACAAAGTAATCATCCTCACGTGTTATTAAAAGGTGGAGAAAAAGCAATTGAAGAATTGTTTCCTACTATTACGAATGAATTAATAGAAGCGGGTAGTATTATAAACAACTTTACACGTGATTTGAAATGGCATCAATTCGGTCTATGGAAACAACCGTTCATAGGGGAAGTACATATGATTCAACAAAGTCGTCCTTTACTAGAATGGCATATTCAAAAACGAATACATCAGATTTCAAATATTACTATTAAATATGAAACATTGGTTAAAGGGTTATTGGTAGATGAAAAGCTTAACAAAGTGTGTGGAGTAAAAGTTAAATATTTAGAGACAGACATACAAGAAGAAGTTCATGCAGACCTTGTAGTTGATGCGAGTGGATTTGGCTCAAAAAGTATAGAGTGGTTACGAGAATACGAAATTGAAGTACAAGAAGAGAAAATTCGTATTGATTTATTTTACGCAACGAAAATGTTCAAACTTAAAGAAAATGAGAAATTAGACTGTTGCAATGTGCTAATGTCTCCGAGTTTCCCTGATAACCCTTATGGCGTTCTTATTCAAACGATAGAAGATAATCGTTATTTTGTTACTTTCAGTGGATACGCAAACGAGAAAGCACCACAAACAGATGATGAGTTTTATGATTTTGCTGAAAACCTATCAATTTCTAATGTTACAGACTTCCTAAACAAGGCTGAGGGAATTACTGATATAAAGACATACAAAATTCCCTATCAAGTACGCCGGCGATTTGATTTAGTGAATAATGTACCAGAAGGCTTATTAGTTGTTGGAGATGCGCAATGTCGTTTTGATCCCGTTTTCGGCCAAGGCGTATCAGTTGCTGCTATGGAGGCTCACCAGTTGCAATTACTTCTGCAAGGTAGAAAACAACTTGATAAAACATTTACACAACAATTTTATAAAAAGGCAGCTAATATAATAGAAACCCCATGGGATATGACAACAACGGAAATATCACGTCATCCGCAACTAAAGAGAGAATTAACTACAAAACAAAAATTTCAGCTATGGTATACGAAACAAATATATCGACTATCCGCAAGTAATTCTGATGTTTATATTCGGTTAGTACGAGTGATGAATTTAATTCGTAGTCCATTTCATCTTTTTCATCCGAAAGTGCTACTATCTGTATTACTTAATCGAAAGTAATAGCAGGAATATAATTGATTAAAAAAGAATGTATAACAGTTAGTAAATCTAGAAGGAGAATACGGGATGGAAATATACATAGAGCAACTAAAGAAACAAGATGCTAAGGATTTATTTACGTTTGAACTTACGAATAAATATTTTTTTGAAACAATGGTACCAAATCGTGGCTCAAAATATTTTGAATTTGAATATTTCCAAAAACTACTAGACGATTTATTAATAGAACAAGCAGATGGAGATTCTTATTTTTATTTAATTCGTAATGAAGAAAAAGAAATTGTAGGGCGAATTAATTTAGTAGATATAGATACGGAAACTCGAATTAGTTCTCTAGGGTATCGGGTCGGAGAAAAATTTACTAAAAAAGGAGTTGCTACAGCAGCCGTAAAATTAATTTTAGATGTAGCGAAAAAGAATGAAATTACTGAAGTTCATGCTAAAACAACTACTAATAATCTCGCATCACAAATTGTACTAGAAAAAAGCGGATTTTCTTCTTATCAAAACGAATCAGATATAACATCTGTAGAATTAAATGGAGAACATGTGAAGTTTGTACACTATATTTGGAGAAATACTTCGCGCTTATAATAAGGAGGACTTATTCATGAATGATTTACGTTATCCAATTGGCCAATTTACATACAAACGTCCTATAACTGAAGAAATGATTGATACATGGATTCAAGAAATTGAAGATTTACCTCATGAACTAACAAAGGCAATTAAAGATTTAGATCAGAAGCAGTTAGATACACCATATCGCGTTGGAGGGTGGACTGTCCGTCAAGTTGTTCATCACGTTGTTGATAGCCATATGAATAGCTACATACGCTTTAAATTAGCACTGACAGAAAAGAATCCAACTATTAAGCCGTATAAAGAAGAGAAGTGGGCAGAGTTACCCGATTCAAAATTACCGGTAGATGTTTCACTAGTAATGCTAGATTCATTACATAAAAGATGGGTTAACCTTTTATATTCTCTAGAAATTGAAGATTTAGAAAAGACATTTAACCATCCTGAAACTGGTGAAACAAAACTTGCTGTTGCAATAGGACTATATGCATGGCATGGTCGTCATCATACCGCTCATATTACCTCGTTAAGAAAGCGACTTAATTGGTAACATGGAGATTACATTAGAGAAGGCGACAGAAAGTGATGCAGAAGTTATATTTCAAATGCAAATAGACTCATTTAGCCCTTTATTACATTAATATAAAGACTATGAAACAAATCCAGCAAATGAAACTATCGAAAAAAATATTTGTAGAATAAATCATGTAGACGGTGGCTTCTATAAAATAATAGTGGCAATGAATCTTGTTGGAGCGATATGCATTTCACAAAAAGAAACACCCTCTAAATTTTGGATCAGTCCAATGTTTATTCACCCGAGTTATCAAGGAAAAGGAATTGCCCAAAAGGTACTTACATTAATTGAGGAAATGTTTCCTGAAGCAACGAGCTGGGAACTTGCTACTATTTTAGAAGAAGAGAAAAATTGTTTTTTGTATGAAAAGATGGAGTATAAAAGAACAGAAGTTATAAAGAAATTAAATGATGAAACTACACTTATTTATTACAAAAAAGAAAGGTAAAGCATATAAAATACGCTTTACCTTTTTATGTTATTTTAGATTAAAAATACAAAAATAATGTATGTTCTTCCAAAATACTCGGATTAGTAATTTTAAAAATGAATAAAAATACAAAAACCACTACTTTGTCGTAAAGGTTACTAACGCTTTTTGAATGCTTAAAATACTATCGTCACCTTTAAATTCTTTCGTAATTGGATCCTCCATACTAGACACCCAAATTTTAAGTTCTGCATCTAAATCAAAATGCCCAGCCGTTTCGATGCTATATTGTGTAATACTTTTATAAGGAATAGAATGGTATTCTGTTTTTTTGCCAGTTACTCCTTGTTTATCTACTAAAATAAGACGACGATTTGTAAATACGATTAAATCACGAATTAATTTATAAGCATGCTCTACTTTTTCATCGTCTAGCATAATCTTCTCTAAATCACGTTCTACACTTTCAGAACTCGTATTTGATGCATTTCCTAAAATACCGCTAAATAAACCCATATTAAATTCCTCCTTTAATATATGTGGAATGAATTACTTATATTGTAACATGTTACTCACAAAGATATTATGACATTACTTTAGTAGTTTCTGGTTATTGTTGTAATTAGTTTATATAACCTCATCTTAAAATCTTATGCTAATATGAAATTAAGAAAAAAGAAGCAGAGGGATATAGCATGAAGAATATAGGTTTAGTATTAGAAGGCGGAGGAATGAAAGGTTTATATACTGCAGGTGTACTCGAATATTTCATGGAAAAGAACTTATTCTTTCCGTATGTAGTCGGCGTATCAGCTGGAGCCTGTATGGGAGCAACTTATTTATCACGTCAAAAAGGGAGAAATAAGAAAGTAAATACAGAGCTAGTAGCAGATCACCGTTATATATCTTATCGAAATTTGATTCGAAAACGCGAATTATTCGGAATGGATTTTTTATTTGATGAAGTACCTAATAAAATTGTACCATTTGATTTTCAAACTTTCTTAAAATGTAATGAACAGTTTGTCATAGGGACGACTGATTGCGAATCAGGACAAGCCATTTATTATAATAAAGCAGAACACGGAAATGATATTTTAAAAATCATTCGCGCCTCAAGCTCTGTACCGTTTATAGCACCTGCTGTAGAATATAATAATCGAAAATTATTAGATGGAGGGATTATAGACCCTATACCAGTTTTGAAAGCCCAAAAGGATGGTTATGAAAAGAACGTTGTCATTATGACAAAGCCAGAAGGATATGAGAAGCAGCGAAATAAATTTTCAGGCCTGGCTAAAATTTTATATAGAAAATATCCGAAAATCGCAGAGAATTTAGTAGACCATTATCGTTTTTATAATGAGACGATATCTTATATGAATCGAGAAGAACAAAAAGATAATTTTTATGTAATTCAACCAAGTGTACAGCTTCCTATAAGCGGAATAGAAAGAAATAAGGAAAAGCTCGTTAATCTATATAATCTTGGGTATATAGATGCTCAATATCATTATGAAAACTTATTAAATTGGATAGGGAAATAAAGGGGTGGAAAGTTGAAGTTAGGAAAACGAATTATTTTTAAGGAATTGCAGAAAATGCATAGTCCACTTCATAAACCGTTTCCTTATCGTGCTACAGCAAAATTGCAGCGAGACTTAAAAAGTAAATTTACCGAAGATGACTGTATAAACGCTGATTTTAATCATTATTGGATGCATACAGCAGCTACTTTAAATTCTGTACTAAATGGAAACGAACAGAACATTACGTTTCAACAAATAAAGTGGTTAAGAAAATCGTTTTTTGAGTGGTTTCCGCAATATCGTTTTCTAGAAACAGAAATTGTGAATTATCCCATTTTGTATAGAGATTTCATAAGTTATGAGAAGACCAGGAAGCTATTACTTTATTACCTTACTGAATAAAAGCGAAAACGTACAGGTTACATTACTTGTACGTTTTTTTGTTCATAAAACATTCAATATTAACAACTAGTTTATATAGGAATTCTAATGAGAAGAAAGAAGTACATATAATAGAATGATACAGGGGAGGAGAGAGGAATAGCTGTTTTACTTTAAGTTATTGTCCAACTCGAATACAGTTAGTTATTTATGTTAAAATATTTCGAGTGAAATCAAGCTTTTAAGGATTTCATTAAACATTAAACAAAACAAGTTAGCAACGTAGAAGGGATAACATTAACATGAAAAACGTATCAAATATAGATAAAGTAGAATCAATAAAATCTTTACAGTCAACAATTAGTAAACTTGAAAATGCCTTATCACAGATGACTCAAAAAGGATCAAATACTACTTTAGTGAAAAAAAGACTCAAAGCAGCTAGTATCGGCTTAGCTATGTTAGAAAGTGTTTGGAAGCAAGAAACTCATTATTATACTCAGGAAGATTTAGCAGAAGCTCGTAATGTTCTAATTGGTTTGCTTCCATCAATTGAAAAGATTTACGTTAAGTCAAAGCTTGGGAGTCCTCAAAGAACGCTTTTAGAAAGAAGAATAAAATCATTAGAACTTTCTATTCAGGCAATTGATTATTTTTCTAATAAATAACTTCGCTAAACAAATAACTTACGACTACTTTTATATAGGGATTCTAATGAAAAAAACTACATATAGAATACTACAAAGGAGGAGAGGTGACTACAATAATCAGTCCTAAGTTAGAGAAGCTTAAAAATTAATTAAAGAATGGAAACAAAAAAGCTCTTTATACTTTTTCGCATGAAATAAAGTCAAATCACACGCCACTAATAGAACAATGCCCTGCAGATAATCAGTATAAGCTTATAACGTATATATGGTTAGGGGATCAAAACACTGAAAACGTTTATGTATTCGGTAGTTTTCCTGGTTGGGATTTGTCTGTAAATCAATTACAACGATTGTTACAGACAGATATTTGGTATGTAACGTTTAGGACGGATAAGAGTTTTATTTCAACGTACTATTTTTCAGTAAACGATGTTTTCGAAAATGATTGGATAAAGCGTAGTGAACAGTACGAAATAGACCAATTTAATCGAAATACATTTGGAGAAGGTACCAATAAAGCGTCTGTGTTAAACATAGGAATGGAGGTGCAATATAGCATTCGTTTTCCTTCAAATGATTATCCATCCGGAAAGATTGAAACATATTCTTTTTATAGTTCGATTTTAAATAACACACGCAAAATTCATATTTATACGCCTCATGATTATTCTCACACTTCACATCTTCAAGAACTTCTCATTGTATTTGATGGGAATTCATTCATTAATGACCTTTCAATCACAAAAACACTTAATTATTTAATTTACGAAAAAGAAATCCCATCGTGTATTGCTGTTGCTATAGATCCTGTCGATCGATTAGAAGAGCTAACTTATAACGATAAAATGAATGCATTTTTAACGAAGGAATTACTTCCGTGGATTCAAGCTAAGTATCACGTTTATCAAGAAAAGAATCATATAACAATTGCTGGTTTCAGTCTTGGTGGCTTAGCAGCTTTTTATGCAGCACTTCAAAATCCACATATTTTCGGAAATGTGTTGTCACTGTCTGAATCCGTACATTGGAAAAAGGATAATTATGAAAATACAATTCCTTGGATTGAAAATCAAATTTCATCAATATATTCTAATGCGACTCATCTACATTCTTACATAGCAGTAGGTGAACTCGAAAACGAACCTCTTTTAACGGCTAATAGACGGCTATATAAAGCTTTAGAAGAAAAGAAACGCCCAAACCACTTACGAAGAGTTTCAAGGCGGACATGATAGCGTATGGTGGCGAGAAAAGCTATTCGATGGATTAAGGGCATTAGAATTTACAAAAACGACATTAGAAAATAAAAAGGAGAGAGAATCTATGAATCAAGAAGAACTAGATAAAAAACTAAAAAAACAAGAGATTTTAGTAAAAGATGAGAAAGTTTGGTCTTATACGTATGAGGATCATATTAGTTCTATCGTTAAACAAGCAGAACAGAAAGGAGCTTTTGATAATTTACCTGGTAAAGGGAAACCTCTTAATCTTGATAAAGATCTTTCTTACAATCCTGAAAAGCAACTTTATAGAACTTTAGCAAATAATCATGTTTTACCTAGGTGGATTGAGCTTTCAAAAGAAATTGATGATTTAAAAGAAAAACTAAAAGAAAATACAAATACTGCAGAAGCAGCGGACTTAATTCGAACTATTAATAAAAAGGTTTTAGAACATAATCTACTTTGTCCACCAAGCGCGCAAAAAATGAGGGTGAAAATGGATTTTTAACGATTTTCAATTAAGCTATCGCTTGCTATATAATTAAGTTAGGCATTTTCAATTCATTACTAAAGGGAGGCAAATGTAGTGAAGAATACGTATCAACTTCAAATTCCGAAAGAACTAGAACAGTATCGTAGTATTTTAGAAGAAAGTGTGAAACCGTATGTTAAAGTGTCTGGAACGCAAGCAGAGACAACGCTTTTTGAAAGTAAGTTTGGTGGATATCCGTATTTACCTATAGATCAAGAGCATCCTAAAGACTCAAACGGACAACCTATGATGTTACTTGCGCAGTTAAACCTTGAAGAAATACCAAACATTGAACATATGCCTCAACATGGAATGTTACAGTTTTTCATAAGTGCTGAAGAAGATCTTTTTGGAGCAGATTTTGATCATCCCACAAGCCAAAAAGACTTTCGAATTGTTTATCATTCTACAATCACAGCGGATTTAACTAAGGTGATTACTGATTTTAGTTATTTAAACACTTTAGATTTAGAGAATTTTATCATACCCAAAGCAGCAAAACTAAAGTTTGAGTTGGCATATCAACCAGTAACACCAAGAGATTATCGATTTGAAATGATTTTTAGTGATAACATTGATTGGGAAGAAATTGTTGATGAAGAAAATAATACAGAATTAAGCGAACTGTATGATGATTTATGTAAGGATCAAGGACATAAAATTGGTGGTTATCCATTTTTCACACAGACAGATCCAAGGGAATGGGAAGAAAAATACCAGCAACATGACATATTATTGCTGCAAATCGATACAGACGATTCATTAAATATTATGTGGGGCGATTCTGGGGTTGCTAATTTCTTTATACGTAAGGAAGATTTGTTAAATCTAGATTTTTCCAATGTCATTTACAATTGGGATTGTTACTAGAAGATATAAATAAAATAATAGCAAACAAAAAATCTTCCTGAAGGTGAGGAGGATTTTTTTATGTTAAAAATAAGCGTTATGTTAACTAGAATAAAAAACAATGAGTGTAATGAAAGTCAAGTCTAAATAACAGAAATAACAACAAATAATGTAAAGATGTAAAACATGTGCAAATAGCAATAAATTCATTAAGTAAAACATAAAATAAAATTACTAATTTATATTTTGTATAGAAATAATTTTTCTGTATAAAAATTTCTTGCCAATCAAAAATGTTTTTAATTCGTTAAATCTTAAGCGATTATTGATTAAGATTTGCTGTGATGAATTTATAACAAATAAAAACGATAAAAACTGAAGAAATTTGTTTAGATAAGATTTCATGTGAATCTCACTAAAAATCTCTGTTTCGTCTCATTAAGTATAGTTTACTTGGTTTTTGATACCTGATATTACTTTGTTTCTACAACTGCCTATAATATATATTATGTTAACTAACTTTAAATAATAAACTTATTATATGTAAGTTAATTTTGTGATTAGCCTCCCCTCGTTTTTTTTTAATCATTCTGTGTGATGGATTGTTTAGTTGTTTGTTTTATAAGTTGTTGATGAAAATGTATCCAGATATAAATTATATTTAAGACAATAAAAAATGCAATTCGTTTTAACTGAACGCATTAAACGGATTGCATTGATATGATTCATAATAAGTTTTTAAAATTAGTTTGCTACAGCAATTGCTTCGATTTCAATTAAAAAGTTATCGTTAATTAACTTTCTAACTTCTACAGCTGAACTTGCTGGTGGATTTTTAGTATCAATGTATTGATCTCGTATATCTCTAACAGTGGCCATTTGAGAAATATCTGTTAGGAAAAATGTTAATTTTACTACATCATTAAATCTTAATTCCGAAGTTTCTAATGCACTTTTAATATTTTCGAAAACTTGTCGCGTTTGTGTAGCTAAATCACTAATGCCAACTATTTGACCATCAGTGTTAATCGCTACTTGTCCAGATATGTAAATTGTTCGTTTAGCGTTACTAACTTCCACTACATGTGAATATCCAAAAGTTGGTGGCATCGTTTCTGGATTGATAAATTTCTTTTGCAAGCTATCTCTCTCCTTTTTTATCAAGACAATTGTAAAATCTATGTATTTATTATATTCAATCAATAAAATTAAGAATCCTTTATGATTTAAAAATAAAAAACCTTAGAATAGCTATCTTCATACCTATTCTAAGATTTTTTAGGATTTTATATTTAGTTATCGCTAGTGGATATTGTTAAATTAATCTTTTCATAATCTCTTTTAAATTGATTATCATTTTTTAGCCAACGTTTGAAAGCCGATTCGCTTATTTCTAAATTTGAACAAGTTGTAGTATTACATTTATTTTTCATATATTCTTCAAGGAAATTTTGTTTTCTTTGTTTAACGGCAGTTTGAGTTTGTTTTAATTTTCGATCTTGTAATTGATCTAAACTCAGACTTTCTTTCTGAAACACTTCATATTTTCTATGCAAATAAATATCTTTGTCTTTATAAATCCAATTTGAAAATAGTTGTATTGATTTTCTTCCAGATAAAATAACGCGATAATGTTTGTTTTGATTTAGTAAATCGGCTCGTAAATTGCGATTTTGAAGAATTTGATGTAAAGAATTCATAAAGTTATATGATCCACCTACGAAATTAACTGTATAAGTTTCATACTTGACGTAACCATCCCCATCAAAATATCCACGAACAAAATGATGTAAATATTCTTCTGGTACTATAGGAAATTCAATGTTAAAAGATTTACATGGCATGATTCCGTGAATATTCATTAGATCGTCTTTTATTACTTTGCTATTAATGTTTAGCATATATACGCCTGTTTTTTTATTTCGATATAGTGGCTGGTTGGTGTTTAGTTCTTGTTTTATATCTTCTAAAATGTAATTTTCTTTTTGAGATATACTGACACATTGATTTTCTTTCTGTATAACACCATCTGCTGCTATAAACCCTAAAATATAAGCCATATTGTTTGACCACGTTTTAAAATAATCTTCTGTTATGTCATACTTTCTCTTCCAACTCCCTATAGCGCGCCTTGGTACGTTATTGTCTGATAAAACCATACGAATATACCTTGCAGACACATTAGCAAGCATAGCGATTTCTGAGGTGCTCTTCCCTTCAGTATACAAATGCATGATTTCAGATTTTGATAGTTTACATTTTGATTTCTTTTTTCGTTCTATGTGCACTTACATCCTCTCCTTCCTTTCTTTTATTAGAGACATATTTTCTTCTATAACATACAACAGAACATATGTTTTCTGTTGCGTATAAGAAGGAATTTACTAAATAAAAACAATTTACATGTACTTAATATTTGTCTTAGCTGCTGCTGTGCGATTTGTACTTTATAGATACAAATAATGAATTTGACGGATTTATGAAATACAAGGCATTTTAGATGAAAGGTAAAATAATATAGTTTAAACTACAAATAGCTACAATAACAACATACGTAAATTGTTAATCGTAAAAAGGAGAACGAATGAATAAGAAATATACAAATCAAATTCATACTGATATGAGTTTTAAACCGAAAGATATTATAAGTTTAATGACGGATTACTTTAAAATAAAATCAAAGCTGCGTCCTATAAAGGATTTGCCTATCGTTTTATCAAATAAAGATAATGAATCGTTAGAGAGTGTTACATGGTTTGGCCATTCTGCTTCTCTTTTGAAAATAGAAGGTAAAAAACTATTATTAGACCCTATGTTTGGAGATGCCTCTTCCCCATTTCCTTTGTTTAATAGTAAACGCTATAGTGGTACTTTTTCTTTAGAACGTGATGAACTTCAAGAAATTGATGCGATTATCATTTCTCATAATCACTATGATCATTTGAATTACAAAAGTATTATGCAGTTAAAAGATCGCGCAAAGCACTTTTATGTTCCAACTGGAGTTGCACAATATCTTATTAAATGGGGTGTTTCGCCTAGTAAAATTAGTGAGCATAATTGGTGGGACGAAATTACGTTTGATAATATTAAGTTAGTATGTGCGCCTGCAAGGCATTTCTCGGGACGTGGTATGACAGATAGAGATTGTTCATTATGGTGTTCATGGCTTATTCTTGGTCAAGAGACTAAAATTTTCTTTAGTGGTGATAGCGGTTATGCCCCTCACTTTAAGGAAATTGGTGATAAATACGGTCCATTCGATCTTACATTAATGGAATGCGGGCAATATGATTCGCGGTGGTCTGCTATTCATATGTTGCCTGAAGAAACGGTACAAGCTCATATTGATGTTAAAGGAGAATTACTTCTTCCAATTCACTGGGGTGCTTTTACGTTAGCATTACACGAATGGAGTGACCCGATAGAACGTGTTACGAAAGAAGCCAACCGTTTAGGTGTTAAAATTACAACGCCTCAAATTGGCGAATCTATTACGTTGAAATCTACAGACTATCCTAGGTATGCTTGGTGGCGAAAAGTCTAATTATAGTAAAAAGCGAATCTGTCTTATATAGAAGATTCGCTTTTTACTTATTGATTATAATGTATCGTTTACAAACTGATTAAACTTGTCTATTTCTTCAACGAATGGATTATGATTACTTTCTTCAAATTTAGTTAATGCTGCGTTCGGGATTAAATTTGCTATTTCACGAGAAAATATGTAGGGACATTGCGCATCATGCTTACCACAGTATATAAAACTTGGGATTTTTACGAATTTAAGTTTCTGACGAACATCATAATCTTTATATTCAACTTGTCTAAAATAATTTAACCGATTGCCAACTGTCTTTCCGCTATTCGGCAATTTTAATGCCTCTTCAAGCTTTTCTTCAGAATAAAAAGACATAAGTGCCCACTCTCTACTTAATGCTTTTCTTTCTTCTTGTACTATACTATCATCATTTAATGTATTCATAATTGATACGATTCTATTAAATTTTTCATTTTTACTACAGTATATACTATCTTTATGGGATGCATATTCCATACTCGCCGCTGCGCCACCAACAATTATTTTCGTTAAACTTTCTTGTGCTTCAGTCGCATATACAAGAGCTAACATCCCTCCTGTTGAATGACCAGCAAATCCCCACTTATTAATATATAAAGCTTCCCGAATCGCTTCTAAATCTTTAACCGTTTCCGTCATACTAAATTCGGAATCGCTATTTGCTAAATCTGAATTCCCACAACCCTTTAAATTAACTAAATATACGCTATAAAAATCAGTGAATGGGTTTGCAAAAGTATTTCCATTATTGTTATATTCACTATACATATGTGTAACGCATAAAGGCGGCCCTTCTCCCTTCACAAAATACTCAAATTTCCCTCTAGTAGTTTTGATAATATTTGTTTTCCACATATTGAATCTCCTGTCTAAAATTTTTATTTCTATCTGCTTTTAGAAGTGAATTCATAAATAAAAATATTACTTTATTATATTGGATTTCCCACTATCTAAAACTCTATTTGTTGGTACACTGGACATTTCAACCACTGTATTCATACTCTTATCAGTCAGTTCAATGAGTTCGTTTTCATGTTTTATTTTATTTAAATCCCACACCATCCCATGAAATTCATTATGCTGACCACTTACCTGTATAATGCTTTTTGTTTTATTTGAAGGCTGTATTTGAAGATTTGTAAATTGATTCCCACTAATTTCATTTGGCGTAGTTACTTGACTATCCATATAAATCATTTTTACACAGTCTTCTAAAGAAAAGTTCATAAAACGATTGGCATTTATCCAAGCTTGTCCGGTGCTCGGTTTTTTTGCTACTAATTTTAGTCCGGTTTCCATTCCTACAATTTTAATGTTTTCGAAGTTAACAAACGAAATTTCATTTTCTTTTCCAGCAGAGTATAAAGAAATTCCGGTACCTTTATTCGTTTCCGTCCAATTAATAATATTTATATCTTTTATTTGCGTTTTGTTCCAAGTGTTATAATATTTATTTTTACCGTCTAAATAAATAACTTCAGAGTTAAATTTAGGATCGTCAATAGCTATATACGCTCCTTCAATGGATGCGTTTTTCTCTAGTTCTAGAACTCTAAAGTTTCCCTCAACCACAAATTGTGATCCATAACCAAATAATAATTTCACACCTTTTTTAACAGTGATTGGTGACGTGATTTTATACTTTTTATCATCAAGCAATACGGTTTTTATTTTACTAGACGCTGCTTTATTAATAGCAGATTGTATTTTTATTGAATCATTTGCCCCTTTAAAGTCTTCTACATACAAGTTAGTACTTTTAGCTGCATAGTCTTTTTTGTTGTATTGATAAAAAGCAAAAATAATTAAAACTATACCAATGAGTAAAACAATTACTTTCTTCATCGTACTCACCCCATATCGATTAATCTATGCTTTTATATTTAGGTTATTATTATTTTGCTTTGTATTTCAGATTACCATTGCTGCTTTGTCTATGATTGAATTATATTATGTAGGATTTAGTAAACTGTTTGCTATACTAATACATCATTCTTATAATGTATTAATTTATGATTTCATAAAACAAAAGTCTGCTTGTACCTAATGTAATCCCTTCCTCTATCCCTAATAAGCTCTTACTGGTGATATAAGATGTACTGCTGCAGATTGCTCTCCTGCTTCAATCAATATCGGTCTCATAGAACCACCAAAGCTTAAAGTAATCGTTTCTTCTTTTATTGCTCTTAAAGCATCAACCATAAAACGCCCATCGAAAGATATATTTAATTGTTTTTCACCTTGAATCGCATCTATTTGTTGCGTTTCGGATATTTGCCCAATTTGAGAAGCGTTTGAAGAAATTTTAATTGTAGATTCGTTTATGATTTCTAAGTTAACATTGTTATTGGCCCATTCACTTGCTAATAAACTTGATCGGTCTACACCTTGTAATATCTTTTTTCTATCTATGTTAATAATCGTTTTAAAGTCGTTCGGAATAAGATTAGAAATATTAGGATATTTACCTTCGATTAGTCTTGAATATAATGTAGTTGTTCCGAGCGTAAATATAATATGACTCTCTGAAAGATAGATATATACGAATTCTGAATTGCTGTTCATTAATTTTAGAAGTTCACTAATGGTTGCGCTTGGTACAATACAATTTGCTTTTACATCTGAGGAAAGCAATGTTTCACGTATCGCTAGTCTATGTGAGTCAGTTGCAGCACAAATTAACTTATTATTAGATAACTCTATATGCACCCCAGTAAGAACAGGTCTAGATTCATTTTTCGCTACCGCAAAGACTGTTTGTTTAAATACTTCAATCAATTGCTCTGTCTCTACTTTGATTTCTGCATGATTGTCTATAAGCGGTACATTCGGAAACTCATCTGCAGGAAATCCATTTAAACTTAATGTGATTTCTTCTGATTGTATCGTAATTAATTGCTCATTCTTACTTTTTATTGCTATATCACTTGGCATTTTCTTTATTATTTCAATGAAATACTTTGCAGGTACAACAATAGTTCCTGCCTTTAAAATAGTTGCAATCTTTTCGTCTTCAATTGAAACAGGAATGAATTTTTCGATAAAAATATTCGAGTTACTTGCGATTAAAGTAATTCCAGATTGATCTGCAGTTATTTTTATACCAGATAATATAGGAATTAAAGATTTTGTTGATATTGCTTTACTTACTTCTGAAAGTGCTTGAGTGAATTGTTTGTGATTAACGATAAACTCCATGTTTTCCCCGCCTTACATGAGATAATATTTTTATGAAGATTGATGAACGATTGTTCCGTTAAAAAAATAAGGTACTGTTTCTTTCTTTTGTAATAAATCTAGTAAATGTTCTGGTATGCGTAAATACGGTGCTGCTATATGTAATTCCATCCAAGTAATCTCTTCGATTTCTTTTGGTCTTGATATATATGTCTCCCCGCCAATTATTTCGCCTAGAAAATTAAAGAAAATTGCATGATGATCTCTTTCCTCAAAAAAGGCTTCGCTGATAGGACAAATCCCGTTTACATTTATATGTAACCCTGTTTCTTCTTTTACTTCTCGAATTACTGCTTCTTCTAACGTTTCTCCTAATTTAACTGCGCCACCTGGTAATGTATAATAAGAACCATTTTCCCCTTTGTTTTTTACCATTAAGATCTTTTCGTTTGTTTTATCGTATAAAAGTGCATATGTAACATTTACTTTTTTCATATGTACCTCCTCTATTTTTAATAAAAGGAATTTTCTGTCTTCTATTCATTTTACCATTAACTCCTTTTAATATATATAAGTTAGTTAAGTCTTGCCTTTACCAGTATTGGTGGAATTAATAAGAATAGGCTACTGATATAAAAAAAGAACGTACCTTAGGAAGATTATCCAAAGTACGTTCTTGCAGTTTTAGAATAAAAATTGATTCAATTAATACTGAAATTAATAATAACCTCGCCCTTATTGCATGTGTATTCCAAATACTAATGTTAACAAATTCTATATACTTTTTAGCCGTTTTTCTAAATAATAATGATTATGTCCTTTCGGATGATCTTCACTTACTCCGATTACTTTATATCCATGCTTCTTATAAAAATCAGGTGCCTGAAAACTAAAAGTATCTAAATTGATTAACCTGCACTCTTTTACAATTGCAAACTCTTCAATA
>NZ_CAJCKK010000027.1:0-60051 GCF_903970865.1 Bacillus sp. ME78 | reverse complement strand
CTTTCTTCTGTTCTTCTGCTTTCTTCTGTTCTTCTGCTTTCTTCTGTTCTTCTGCTTTCTTCTGTTCTTCTGCTTTCTTCTGTTCTTCTGCTTTCTTCTGTTCTTCTGCTTTCTTCTGTTCTTCTACTTTCTTCTGTTGTTCTACTTTCTTTTGTCCTTCCGCTTCAATTGCAACGTTTAATTGTTGCTGAAGAGCCTGAATTTGCTCATCAATAGCTTTCAAGCTAATTTCTTTCTCAATATAGTCACGTTTCTCTTTGATACTGCGAAAGCCTTCATTTACATATACGGACACTTGCTGCATCGACTCATCTTTATTTACCTTTAATTCTTCTTGTATTTGATTATAAGGAGCTTCTATTTCAGTATATACATTTTGCAGAGCTTCCTTCTCAGCAACAATTTTCTCACGCCCTTGTTGCCATACAGAAATCGCCTGTTTTATTTCTTCAATAGAAGTTGCTTTCGATTTTCCCTTCATCGTTCCATACTCACGCTCAATAAACTGTTTATGTTTCTCAGATTGCTCTTTTAACGTATTAACTGTTTTCGGAAATATAATTGCTGTAGAAAACGTCGCTTCTACTTTCGTTTCATGAATGAACGCCGCTTCTGTATGCGTCATAATTTGAGATCCTAAATAAAACGTAATAGAACACATACACGGCAATATAAGCATCTTTTTAAAATTACGCGGTCTTTTCAGCATCTTAATCTCTCCCATCGAACATTACGTTCTTTATACAGAACATTATCTATATTATAGTAAAGAACTATTAAAATTGATAGACAAATACTAGAAAAATAGAAAAAGGGCTATCCATGTGATAGCCCTTTTTGTTATTATCTTTCTTCACCTGCTGTTTGTTGTGCATCAAACGTCCAATTTAATTGTAACTTATCGCCTTGGAATTGATTTTGATCTTTTCCATTATCAACGAACTCAAATTTCACTTTGAATTTATCAGATTTACCTGCTGAAATACCTTTTTCATCCCAGAACCAAGCCGATAAATCATTATCTACAGCTGTAAGTGTGTCACCTTTTAATTTATCTAAAGTAGTTTGTTTCACAATTGTCTCATGCTTATCTACATTTTTTAAGAATGTTACTTTAATATGTTTACCAAAATCATCTTTATTATCTTTCTTTACATCTTCTACATTATAATCTGTTTTCAGTAAAACCTTTTTAATATCTAAAGAGCCTTTATTTTCTAGTTTAAATTCTTTTTCAATTGTATCCCCAGGTTTTAAATTCGATACGTTAACAACTGTTGATGGATTTAATGCTAAATCCAGTGTCCCAGCCGCAAATGTATTGTTTGACACTTCTTTATCACTGAAAAATGCAAATGTTCCTCCACCAACTAACGCTGCTCCTAGTACTGCTGATGTAATACCCATTCCTAATTTTTTCTTTAAAGTCATGTCCATATCCCCTTAATATATATATATTTGTTAACTTCCTAAACGGAAAGTATAACCAAACGAACTAGACGGATTGTTCTACTTTTTTATCTTTCTTTTCTCCGTCAATGCTACGAATAGCCCCAAAAATAGAAATCGCGGAATATCCAAGTAAAAAGACTCCTGGAATAATAAGAAGTAATGCTGCTCCCGCTTTTGAATTCGCATAATTCAGTAAATAACCAACGTACGGAACTGTAATATCTGCATACTTTCCAACTACATTTTCTGCAAGTACTGGCTCTAAATCTGGTCCGTTGTTGTTATCCCCTTTTGTTTCATACATTACTTTTCCATTTGTATCTTTCACACCGATAATACGGTGAGTGATAATTTTTTGATCTTTCTCTTTAAAGGTAATAACATCACCTTTTTGATATTTAGAACCATCTTTGTTTGGTTCTATTGCAATGATTGATCCTGTTAAAAACGTCGGCTCCATTGATCCTGAAAGAACGCTCTTAAATTGATATCCCATCACTGTCGGATCACCACCGCTCGCTTTTGAAGAAATAACTACAAAAGCTAAAAAAACCATCAATGCAAATAAAACAAATGAGATCGCGTTGCTAATTACCTTCCAAATTAATTTCATCGTCTCTCTCCCTCTCCGTTGTTTTATATTATTTGAAGTATGCAATATCCATTACGTTCTTTAACAAGAACACAAGTAAATGATATAACGAACTTTAAGTTATTGCAATAAGAAAATTTACAATTATTAGTTATTTAAAGTATAAAAAAAAAGACTGTGCCAAAATTTTACACAATCTTTTTTTAGTAATTTATTTACCTTCTGATTTCATTCCTTTTGTATTTCGGCGCAACACTACATATAAAATTGCTCCAAATAATACAATCGCACCTATCCCAACACTTATTACTTTAACATTTGAGTCTTTTACTTCAGGCATAGTTGTATCTTTTTTAGGCATCGCAAAAGTGACATCTTCTGTTGAAAGAACATTTACCGTCGCAATTGTTTGATTATTTTTCGTAATATCAACTGCACCAACTACCTCACCACGATGTATTCCTTTATGATATAAAGATTCTTTATCTAATGAAGCCGCCCGGAAAATAGTTTTCACATTTTTTCCTTCATCTTTCTTAAGCATAAGCTCCGCACTTTGTTCCAACTCAGAATTAACATCTTTATTTAAATATGTTGTTTTTTGATGCCAATTATGTTTATCCAGCACCATTTGCTTCGTAAATTGACCGAAAGAATATTCCGCCATCTGCTTCAAATCTTCATAAATTTCAGGTCTTTGAGAAGCCATTACTACGCTTATAATACGGTTTCCATCTTTCTCATTTAATAAAACAAGTGTATTACGCGCTTCATTCGTAAACCCTGTCTTACCGCCAATGCTATATGGATTTTCAAAAAAATTAGATTTATTAAAAATAGACACCGTCTGCCTAGACGTCGTAACTGTCGTTCTTTTCGTATTCATTGCTTGTAAAATTTCAGGATACTTTTGCACACCCTTCGTAATCATAGCCATATCATACGGCGTCGTATAATGGTTCGGATCATGCAGTCCATTCGGTGTTACAAAGTGGCTATCTTTCGCCCCTAATTGCTTCGCTTTCTCATTCATCATATTAGCGAAATTCTCAACACTCCCGCCAATCCGCTCCGCAATCGCATACGACACATCATTCGCACTCAGCACCATTAAAATCATAAGCGCAGTATTTCTATTAATTGTCTCTCCAGGTTGAAACTCAATTTGATAATTACTCTTCTCTTGATCTAATGCTAGTTGTGAAAATGTAAATTGATCCTCTGGCTTTGTATGCTCCATGAGTAAAATCGCTGTTAACACCTTCGTCGTACTAGC
This sequence comes from Bacillus sp. ME78, assembly GCF_903970865.1. Lineage (NCBI taxonomy): Bacteria > Bacillati > Bacillota > Bacilli > Caryophanales > Bacillaceae > Bacillus > Bacillus sp. ME78. Next base: position 56,731 of record NZ_CAJCKK010000027.1, on the reverse strand, counting down.
AGGATATGCTCGGTGATATGCGTTTTTGTCATACATAACATCTCCTGTTTTCGCATCAATTGTCGTTGCAAACTGACTAAAAACATTCGGTCCTTCTGCAGGTGGTGGTGCAACTTGTTCTGGATTTACTCCAATATTCGTCTCAGCACGCAATGTCATAGGTGTCAACAAAAACAAACAAATAACTGTAATAAAAACCAAAATTTTCTTGAAATTTACCATATGACTCTCCCTTTTCCATTTACTCCTCTAACAAAATAAGAAATCTACCAATCATATGTAATTTGTATTAAACTGGAAGAATTTTCACTATTTTTTACTATATCATATTTTTACGATAAAGAACATAAATATACAATAAAAATAAGAAGGAATTACTCTTTCTTATCCTTCTCATCTATCAACGAATCTATTAACTTTTGACTAGCTTCCTCGGGCGTAATCTCATCGGTTATCCCCATAAACGACCAACCTTTAGAATCGACCCACTCAACAAACTCTTGTAAAAATTCATCATGTGTAACATCCACATCAAGAATCGAGCCATTAATCGAAATCGTTCTATTTTTAGACACGCGCATCTTGAACGTTTTTCTTACCATTACAACTTTTCTCCCTCTACTTCTGAATATTTATAAAGTGAAACTTTCATCAACCCTCACCAATCGGGATTTTACGGCCATCCCGACCCAAACCTAACTTCTTTACTTTTGCTAAATTTCGAGGTAAGGGATCTTACTGCCCGCAAATAGCGAGATAAAATAATCATGTATCTCTGTTATACATGATTTTCAGTAAATTGTAAAAAGGATATATTGGCCAATTTAAATAGCAAAAATGAAAATCTCTTACCTACGTAAACGTAATACGACATACAATCGCTCATAAATTATTAAATAAATCCATAAAAATATACACTTTAAAACATAATTGAGTAAGCCATTCTAGTCTTTTGGAAGATATTATCTAAAATAGTATACTAAACGGATAAAGGATATTTGAATAAAGAAACTGAGGCTTTCTATTTAGCTGGACTCTTAAGTTGTAGACTTAGAGACTGATGCCGGAATTCATATTTAATTTCTATTTCTGTACATAATATCGTAAGAAAGAAGGTAGTACTGTGAAAACAACAGAAAATTTTACTGACAGGGCCGATATATATGCAAAATATCGCCCTAGTTATCCTAATGAATATATTGATTACTTGCTTTCAGCTAACCAACTGAAAGGGAATCGGATTGTGGCTGATATTGGTTCAGGTACGGGGATATTTAGCCACCAGCTGCTTGAAAGTGGTTTACATGTTATTGGAGTTGAACCAAATGATGATATGAGGAAGATCGCTGAGCAATCGTTAAAACTATATTCTCGTTTTCAATCCATAAAAGCAACTGCTGAACATACCACTTTAAAAGAAAATAGTGTAGATTTAGTAACTGTTGCCCAAGCATTTCATTGGTTTAATAAAGAGGCTTTCAAAATCGAATGCCAACGAATTTTAAAACAAAAAGCAAATGTTGCACTTGTTTGGAATAGTAGAGATTTAACTAGTCCACTTATTAAAGAGAACGCAGAAATTTGCCAGAAAACCTGCCCAAACTTTGAAGGATTTAGCGGTGGAATAGATGAAACTCCAGAAGTATTTAACAGCTTTTTTAAAGATGGAAAGTATGATTTTAAAGAATATCAAAATGATTTACTTTTTGATTATGAAGGGTTTTTGGGAAGGAATTTATCAGCATCTTATGCTCCGAAAGAAAATGACGAACAGTATAAAAATTTTATTTTTCTCCTATCAGAGCTATTCGAAAAATACAGTAAAAATGGAAAAATTATTCTCCCGAATTTAACGCGAAGCTATCTAGGCAATGTATAAACAGCCTGATACAAAGAGACTTTGATCGAAATTAAAACAAGCCTAGCCCCTTCCTGAATGTAGAACGGGGTTAGGCTTGTTTTGCATTTTACCACATCAAATTCAAATGACTTTCGTACAATAAAGTAGAATATATTAGAAAACACCTTAAACTGAGGAGGAACTCAATGGCGCGTTGTACGTATTGTAAAACGAAATGGAAAGTAAAAGACGTATGGTCGATACTCTTGGCATTTGAAAAAGATTGTCCGTATTGTTTTGGGAGGCAATATCTATCAAAGAAAACAGTGAACGCTATGCCAGAACTTATAAGCTTACCTTTACACTTCTTGTTCCCTTTTCTTGTTGATTTGAGTGATGAAGGTCCTTTGGATTGGTATCGGAAATAATATAACCTCTACATCCAAAGACTACTTTCTACTAAATTCGCTTCTCATCATTATCCCTTTATACATTACTCTCATAATCGCTTATACTTTCCCTTTTGAAGATCCCGTAGCTCAGCAGAAAGGGCGTCCCCTGGACAAGGTTTATCAATTATGAATTTAATAAACGATGATATATGTATACTATTAAACATAAAAAATAAGCATTAGGTTCCAATCAAATATTAATTGAAACTCAACACTGCTTGTATTCTGTAATTCAGAATACAAGCAGTGTTTTTTATTATGCATTTTTGCATACAGTATTATTTTCTCTTGTAAATAGATAATAATGGTATATAATAAAATCAATTTTTCGCCAATAAATGGAATCAAAACTGTGAAATTATATGTAGAGGTTAGATTACTACAAGATGAAAGATTCATAGCGAATACACTCGAGGAAAAAAGCGTTCGATTAGATTAATGTTATAAAACTACTTAATGTGATATCTATGGAACGAATTGAGAATATACTTAGGGGGAATTTCAAGTGAAAACATTTAGTAAAGTATTATTAACAGGAGCTTTAGCTTTAGGCGGTTTAACAGCTATGAACATTGATACACCAAAGGCACATGCTGACGGAGCAAGCGAGTTCTGTCGTTATATTTGTGGTCCTAGCGAAACGTTGAATGGTGTTACAGTTCAAGTACACGCTACAGAATATAGCTTTGGTCAAAACGTAATTGCAAGAATTACAAATGAACGAGCTGAAGATATTCATTACAATGTCAGCATCGAGAAAAAATATGGCGATAACTGGGGAGAATATGATACTTTCTTCCATTGGCAAAATCAATGGATTCCAGCTGGAAGTAATGATGAAATTTCTACTTTCACAGGATATGGCGAAAACATTTCAGACAATGGAACATATCGCTATAAAGTTGAAGTTGTAAGTGCTGACGGTTCTGTAGATACAATTTACACAGCAGGAATGACAGTTACAGGACGATAGCTCATGAACGAGCCCCATTATTTATGATTGTATTTTTGAAAATATCATTGATAATCGCGGTGATATTATTATTAAAATAAGCTCTTCGGGGCTTATTTTTTATATAAAAATTGGAATGATAATATCCAGAAAATTAAATCTTTACACCATTAAAGTTTGTTGTTATTATAGGAATGCATTAAATGTTAAAATATTCAATAAATTATACAAATCCTTCGATTACACGAATGAAATGAAAACACATTGCTGATCGTAATATTTATAGTTGGGATCCCGTAGCTCAGCAGGGAGAGCGCCACCTTGACAGGGTGGAGGTCGTGAGTTCGAGCCTCTCCGGGATCATATGAAAACCCCCTTGATAGTCAAGGGGTTTTCTTTATGTAGCAAATAAATGATTATTATTAAAACTAAATTTTTTCCCTACTTCTTTTCTCCATTTTGGAGAAAGACATAAATTATATTAATCATCGCTCTGCGTTGTTCGCTAGAACTCGATTCTTTACTCTCTTTTGAGAGCTTTTTAAAATTCTCTTTGAAAAATAGCCTAATACGGCAATTTTTATATTTATTTATATAAATTTCTCAACAAAAAAGATCTACACAGTTTAACTATGCAGATCTTTGTAAATTTAAGTTTAAAAATGAATAGACGAATCCTATTTTTGCCCTAACTTGATTGCCTTTTTGATATTACTAAATGCACCTTTACCATATATTAATACGCCACCGCGGTAAACACGACTCGTTAAACCAATCATTATACATATTGTTGCGATTAGAATCCCTAATGCTAGCGCAATCTCCCATACTGGGATATTAAGGAATCCAATTCGTACAAGCATAACTATAGGAGTAAAGAAAGGTACATAACTAGTAATGGTAACAACCATGCTGCTTGGATTTGACATTCCATAAATTGCGATATACAAAGCAGCAAGTAACATAAACATCAGCGGCATAACAGCTTGAGAAGATTCCTCTATACGCGTAATGATAGAGCCAAATAGACAAGATAATGAGCCATATAACAAGAATCCTAATGTGAAGAATAGAATCCCATAAAACACTAGAGTTGGAGCAACAGAATTTAAATCAATACTATTTAAAATATCATTTTTCGAATCATTAATTGCTGTTTTATATCCAACAGTTGCGACCAAGCCCCAAATTATGATTTGCGTAATACCAGCCAATAATGTCGAGAATAGCTTCGCATATAAATGTTTGGTAGGCGAAATACTTGAAACAACTAACTCCATAACACGAGAAGATTTCTCTGTTGCAACATCTGTTGCTAATTGTGCAGCATACATTAATATCATTAGATAATTTAGCATGATAAAGACATTAATTAAAATTCCTACACCCTCAGTATGTTCTCCATCTTTAACCTTATCTGAAACCGTTTTGGTATGAATTTCTACTGGCGTTGTTAACACCTTTAATTCATCTTGCGATAGATTCAAATGCTGGGCGAAGTTAGAAGATTGTATTTGAGATAAAATCGTTTGAACCTTGCTAACATCTTGCTGATTTACATCCGTCTCAGTTATATACGTAGCCTTTAATTGTTTATTATTCAATTCCTCTACAACGATTGCATATGTATAATCACCATTTTTAACACCTGATTCTGCTTTTTGTTTATCCGTGCTACGTTTAACTTGTATCTTACTATCGACATTTTTAAACACTTGATGAATGGTTGAATATAATTCTTCTTTTTCTGTAACAACAACAACAACTTGATCGTCCTCGTTACCTGCAAACAAGTTATAAATCTTGTCAAAATTCATCAATCCTATAATTAACATAGAAACTATTATTGTAATAGCAAAATATGATTTTGATTTCACTTTAGATTTATAGTTTTGTAAAAAAATTGTCCAGAAACTACTCATTTTGTGCACCTACTTTCGCAATAAAGATATCATTTAATGTAGGCTCTTCTACTGCAAACTTTTTAACATACCCTAATTTTGTTATCTCTTTAAATAAAACATGTGACACTTCTTCATATGAAATTTTAAGAGTAACTGCATTTTTACGTTTCTTCATACTTTCTACACCTTTTATTTCTTTCAAATGGTCAAAGTCATGATCGCCAACGATTACAACGTTCTTTTTACCAAAATCACTTTTAATTTTGGCAATGTCACCCTGAACAACAGGTACACCTTTGTGCATAATACAAATGTGTTGGCATAATTCTTCCACATGTTCCATACGATGTGAACTAAAAAGAATTGACGACCCTTGTTTTTGCATATCAAGAACAGCGTCTTTTAACATTTCAACATTTACTGGGTCTAAACCACTAAATGGTTCATCTAAAATTAAGAGTTCAGGCTTATGTATAATCGCTGTTATCAGCTGGATTTTTTGCTGATTCCCTTTAGAAAGTTCTCCTACCTTTTTGTTCAGATGCTCAGTAATATTAAAACGCTCCAGCCAATAGTGAAGTTCTTTTTCTGCATCTTTACTTTTCATGTTCTTTAGTTTTGCAAAAAAGTTAACTTGTTCTTTGACAGTCATTTTCGCATAAAGACCACGTTCTTCTGGTAAATACCCAATTTTATCTGTAACACCATAATTTATAGGTTTACCATTCCATGAAATGGTCCCACTTGATTTCGATAAAAGTCCAAGTATCATTCGAAATGTAGTCGTTTTACCTGCTCCATTCCCGCCCAAGAATCCAAATATTTCACCTTTTGGTATCTCGATATTCAAATTATTCACTGCAACATGCTCGTCAAATTTCTTTGTTAAATCTTTAATTAGTAAACTCATTATCCACACCCTTAATTCCCAAGATGATTTATTTATACAATTGTATATCCATAGTCAACCACAATATTTTGCCCTCTAATGGCATCGCTTTTATCAGACATTAAAAATAAAATGACATTTGTTACATCTGAAATTTCAACAAATTCCCTATATAGAATTTTTTCCAATAACTTATTTCCTTCAAAGGACTTCAAATAGCTTTCGTTATTATTGTTTATGCTATAGGACAGTGAATTGTATACCACTGTAATGATTAATTTTTTATCTTTCAAAAATTAATTATTACCAACAAATGTTATATTTCGCATTATAAGGTTAGCATAAGATTTAAAATATTTAATATGCAATTTTGCATATTTTAACACTCTCAATTATTTACATAGCGTTGACCATCTTTATTTAAAGCGGCCTCCCACATTCACAAAATTCACTTAAAACAAGAATTTGTTTATCCATACTTTTTCTTTAATTTTTCATGGAAGAACTGAAATTAATTAGTACCCCTGTTAAACACCTAAATCTGATATTTAAACTAACTAATCTTCCTCTAATAAATTGTTGTCTTATTTAACTTCACAATTAATAGTATTCAGCAGACATAGTCACAACATCTTCGTACACCTCCTCATTAAAACTGAAGGAAAACTAATTAAAATCTGGTCCAGAAATTTTACCTTTCTACGCTATAGGATCCGCATAAGAAAACATAGAATACAGTACCTCCTCTGCTACAACTAGCTTTATGTCTTAAATTAAAAAATCATAATATCGAATTTATATAATTATTTTCGTGAGTTCAAATCTCTTCAGGTTCATAAAAAAAAGAGACACCATATCAACCTTCTACGTGATATGGTGTCTCTTTTTTATCTAATTCAATTACTTCCCACCAAACATCTTCTCCAAAGACTTTGCATTGGCAAACAATACTTCTTTCAAGTTATCGTCAGCAACGATTTTATAGTCGCCATCTTTGTCTTTCTTTAAGTTCAATGTAACTTCGCGAGTTGCCATTGCTGCATCTTTATCCGTTAAGTTTTTGATGATGGTTGAGGTCATTGTTTTTTCGATTGCTTTTTCAGATTGTTCTTTGTCTTCACTAAATGCGCTAGCGAAGGCCATTGGCATAACTTCTCCCACTGCTTTTGTTACAGCAACGGATAGATCAGCAGATGTAATTTTTACTTTCACTTCTGCTTTGTCATCCTTTTTCGATACTTCTTCTAGCTTTTCAAATTTAAAGTTCTTTGTAATTGCACTTAGCATTGCTTTTGCCTCAGCATCATCTGTTTTTTCATTTAGTTTATTAAATTCTTTGTCACTCTCAACAAATGTACGAGCCTTTTCTACATCACCTTTTTGTATCGCTGTTAAAAATTCTTCTGTAGTATCTTTCGGATTTGCACACCCTGCTAAAACACCTGCTGTTAATCCTACTACCATCATTAATAGCAATAATCTCTTTATCTTTTGCACGTTCATTCTCCTCTTATCTTTTCTAGTAAGTCAGCATCATACAATATTATGAAACTGACATTACAAACATTTTTTAGTATAGCATTTATATGATTCGTTTTCTATTAATTCCCAAAAGATAAAGGACCTTGCAGCATTCCTACAAGGTCCCTCTTCTATCAATCTGTATCCGTAGCACAAATGAACCACATTTTCTGTTCCCTACTATCTAACACCATCCAAGTAACATCCCACGCAACATCGTAAAACCAATCTGTCCAAGGGCGATAGCTTTCGAACACTTTAATATCTTCGTATCGATCTTGGAACATATATTGACATACATTGACTGCTAATTGTTTTGCGATAACTGGTCGTTCCTTAAACCCTTCATATGCTCCGCCCCACAAAATTTGCGCAGCAATGCTACCATCAAGCATAACTGCCAGCTGCTCTTTAAAACGAAACTTATATTTGTCTGATGTATGTATTTTTAACTCTTCTAAGTTATTGATTATGTCTAAAGAGTTGAAGATTCTTCTAAAGAAGTGCTCATGTCCATCTTTCGAATGTGGTATTTCTTTAAAAAAATTTTCGTTATGCACTTTAAAACAGCTTATTATTGCTCCACCAATTAAGTTTTGTTCCTTAAACGTGTTTATAAGTTGCTCAACAGATGAGTCATTCGTGTCTATTTTTTCAAACGTTCCCTCTTTCCATCTCATAATGCCCACTACTCTCTATTAAAAATTTGTTTCTTCATTATAAATAGCAAAATAAAAACCAGCAACTTTAAGGTTGCTGGCTTATCTCTTATTCATATTCGAAAAAACAATAACAACTGCTCCAATTATATAATGCCCTGCTACCATCCACATAGTCCGATCAAAGATCATAAGCGATAACCAAAGCGATATATTAATAGCAGCAAATAATACATATAAAATGAGGTCTCTCTTTTGTAGCACCTCTCGATTCATCAAAATATAAATTGCACCGATTGGCGGAAGGATGAAGCAAAGGAAAAAGACAAACGTTTTTCTTAACGACCATGGATATGAAGTTACTGTCTGCATATGAGTCTCCTTTTCACTTTATAGTACATGTAACATCGGTCTCACTATTCTATATTCGTCACTATAAGGCTCCTTTATGATTAAAGGTGAGTGCGGATTTTTTTCTGCCTCTATCATTGTGAATACTTCTGTTTTTTCTTGTACTATGTTGGATTCACTGTTTTTAGCAGGTTTTTTACTTGTTTCGATTTTCTTTGTTACTTCTCCGAGCCTTTTTCCAACTTTTTCAGCTTCGGCAGGTTCATTCGTAACGTAGTATTCTTGATTCTCCCATACTAACATAGGTGGCACTTGTTCTTGTTTGTTACATATTATATAAGTAGTACTAGCTATAAGTAGTAGACATGTTAATAAAAAGAAGATAGTTTTTTTATTCATATACTATTCTCCCTATCTATCATTTTATTAAATTATATAATATCAATTATATGTGGTAAATGGATTTAGTGGGATTTTTAGGGTTTTATACAAAAAGAAAAAACCTTACTAAAGTAAGGTTCCATTTTTTAATTTTATAGTGACCGACTTATTAAAACAATCATTACAATAATCGCAATAAACATAACAACTAAACAGCCAATCATTTTATAAAATCCTCGTTTCGTTAACGTCCCGCCTTGAACGTCTTTACGAATAAATAAGAATACAGCTAAAAATAATACAAGCCCAATGCCAAAAGCATACATCATTTGCATATATTAATCTTCCTTTCTCTCTTCCATCTTAATATCTTTTTGCCAAAACAACAAATGAGATAAAGACGGTACTCATTGTAAGTGCCATAAGTATATTCAATAATTCAGTAGCAGATAGTGTAAGTATTTTTAAGTTTAAGCCGATAGAGAAAAGAAGATAATATGCTGTTAATGCAAAAAAGGTTACAAACATTCCTTTATAACGAATAAGTTTCATTCGCTCGTCTTTTTCTTTAAATTGCGGATGCAAGTAGCTTAGGCAGAAACTCATAATCATCATCCCAAGCAATGGATACGTTATAGCTGGTGGTGCAGAATGCGTCATTATACCTGTTAATATCATAAATCCACTCATAAATAGAAAAATAACACCCATAATTACAAAGTACTTTTGTGAATAATTCATCCCTATTCCCCCTCTTCTTTTCCTTCATAAATAAATACATGTTCTATCGTTGTTTGAAATGTTTTTGCTATTTCAAATGCTAACGGAAGTGACGGATCGTATTTTCCTTTTTCAATTGAGATAATGGTTTGTCTTGAAACGCCAAGTTTCTCAGCTAATTTTTCTTGAGATAGTCCAAATTTTTTTCGGTATTCGACCATTTTATTTTCCAAGGAAATTTCTCCCTCCTCCCATATATCGAGTATATATGTAAAGTAAACTTTACGTCAAGGTTCCTTTACATTCCTTTTAATCATTTTTCACTCTATTTATATAGAAGAAACTTGTTCGATTTCAACACGTCTATTTTGTAATAAAACCTGGAACACTGTATGTAATCGTTACTATATTTCCTCCTCACCTTTTTTAAAATTTAATATCTTCATATTTGTTTTATCCTTTTAAAATATTTCATTCTCTTCTTTATTAGATGAAATGCGTTATTGGTTTTACGGTGTTTTTTGGCATATTTATAGAAACTAACGGGTTATGAAGCAATTTTTATGTTTAGCCACTTTTTTTGTGGAAATCCTTCATTTTCCTTTCGATAGTTAACACTATCGAAATAAAGTTTACGCTAAATTCATAATTTTTTATTTTTTATACTATATTCCGTTATATTGTTGTATAATATCTATGAAAGCGCTTGTTATTTCAATATACATAATTCTAATCAACTTTTATCAAAACATTCCAACGATTATACTTATATTTACATGTAACAATTCTAGTTTTTAATGTAGGTATACCAAATATATCCACCCCATTTTTCTGTAAAATTACTTTATAAAGTGAAAGATTAACTTGGGTGATAAGTTATTGTGAATGTTTTTTTACAAAACAGATAAGTAATAGTGTTTGGTATTATGTAAATTATTGTAATAACATAAGAGTAAAGAAAACATTTACATTGATTATTGATTCATTACTTATTGAAAAAGAGCAAAATGCACCTTTGTATGGAAAAAGGATTATATGCATTGGGAGGTTTAAACAAATGACGAGGAAGAATACAACGACAAACCCTTGGACCAAGTTCCACGGTCCGAACCTTGGTTATGTTATTGAACAGTATGATCTTTACGTAACTGGAGCAGGTTCTGTTGATCCGGAATTACAAGAGCTTTTTGAAATTTTTGGAGCTCCTTCGTTTCAAGATGATGTCGTAACAGGGGACAACACAGCAACACATTTTTCTCCTCAAAACACAGGTAACATTGAAAAAATTCTTAAGGTCGTTCAACTTGTTGAACAGATTCGTTCTTTCGGGCATACGTTGGCTCACATCAACCCGATGGAAGATGCTGCAAACGGACAATCTCTTCTTGAGAAAGCAATGAACGAACTGAGCGATGCAGACTTGAAAGCGATTCCAGCGAAAACAGTATGGCAAGATGCACCAGAAGGTATTCACACTGCACTTGATGTAATTCATAGATTAAAAGACGTTTATACAAAATCTTTAGCTTATGAATTTTCTCATATACAAGATAGTGAAGAACGCGCGTGGTTGCATCAAATGGTGGAATCAAATTCATTGCGTCAACCACTATCAAATAAAAAACGAACTGCTCTTTTAAAACGTTTAACAGCTGTTGAAGGTTTCGAGCAATTCTTGCATAAAACATTCGTTGGGCAAAAACGTTTCTCTATCGAGGGCGTTGATATGCTTGTACCTGTTTTAGATGAAATTGTTCTAGAAGGTGCTAAGAACGGCGTAGAGGATGTCATGATTGGTATGGCTCACCGCGGTCGCCTAAGCGTACTTGCTCACGTATTAGAAAAACCATATACTCACATGTTTGCTGAATTCAAACATGCAAAAATAGAAGGCGCAGTAGCCAATGCTGGCTGGACTGGCGACGTGAAATACCACTTAGGTAGAGAACAAGTCGTTAGTAATGAAGAAGTTAGCACTCGCGTTACTTTAGCAAATAACCCGAGTCATCTTGAGTTCGTGAATCCTGTAGTAGAAGGTTTCGCACGTGCAGCTCAAGAGAATCGTAAAAAATCTGGTCTTCCAGAACAAGATACTTCAAAATCATTCGTAATTTTAGTTCATGGTGATGCTGCATTCCCTGGTCAAGGTATTGTATCTGAAACGTTGAACTTAAGCAGATTGAATGCGTACCAAACAGGCGGAACGATTCATGTTATCGCAAACAATGCAGTTGGTTTTACAACTGACAGCTATGATTCTCGTTCTACAAAATATTCAAGTGACCTTGCAAAAGGTTTCGATATTCCGATTGTTCACGTGAACGCTGATGATCCAGAAGCTTGTCTTGCTGCTGCAAACCTTGCGATTCAATATCGCATGTTGTTCAAAAAAGATTTCTTAATCGATTTAATTGGTTACCGTCGCTATGGTCATAACGAAATGGATGACCCAGCAGTTACACAACCACAAGTGTACAAAAAGATTAAAAATCACCCAACTGTAAGAGCAATTTATGCAGATCAATTACAAGCTGCTGGTGTTCTAAATGCAGATGAAATTGAAACAATTACACAGTTTACACAAGAGCAATTAAAATCTGACTATGCACAAGTACCACCAGCTGATACGAGCGATGCAACAATTCACGTTAAAGTGCCAGATGTTGTTGCAAAAGGTATTCAGCCAATTGATACTGGTGTTGAGCTTGACTCACTTCGTGCAATTAATGAAGGTCTATTATCTTGGCCAGAAGGCTTTAACGTATATCCGAAAGTGAAGAAAATTCTTGAGCGCCGTAAAGATGCTCTTGAAGAGAACGGTAAAATTGAATGGGCACTTGCTGAGTCATTAGCATTCGCTTCTATTTTACAAGAAGGTACGCCAATTCGCTTAACTGGTCAAGATTCACAGCGTGGTACATTCGCGCACCGTCATATCGTATTACACGATACTGATACAAATGAAACATATTCACCATTACACCGCTTACCAAACATTAATGCATCCTTCTCTGTTCATAACAGTCCGTTATCAGAAGCTGCTGTTGTTGGTTACGAGTATGGTTATAACGTATTCGCTCCAGAAACTCTTGTTATGTGGGAAGCGCAATATGGTGACTTCTCAAATACTGCGCAAGCATTATTTGATCAATATGTTTCAGCTGGAAGAGCAAAATGGGGTCAAAAATCTGGTTTAGTTCTTCTATTACCACACGGTTATGAAGGTCAAGGACCAGAGCACTCTAGTGCACGTCCTGAACGTTTCTTACAGTTAGCTGCTGAGAACAACTGGACAGTTGCAAACTTAACGAGCGCGGCACAATACTTCCATATTTTACGTCGTCAAGCATCTATCTTAGGAACCGAAGCTGTTCGACCATTAGTACTGATGACGCCAAAGAGTTTATTACGTCACCCACTTACGCTTTCAACTGCTAGTCAGTTAAGCGAAGGACGTTTCCAACCTGCTTTAGAACAAGAAAACCTTGGCACAAAACCAAACAAAGTAAAACGTCTTGTTTTAAGTACAGGTAAAATGGCGATTGACTTAGCAGCAGAAATTGAGTCTAGTAAACATGAGTACAACTTAGATGAGGTTCATGTCGTTCGCATTGAGCAGTTGTACCCATTCCCTGCTGAGAAAGTTCAATCTATTATTAAACGCTTTAAAAACTTAGAAGAAATTATTTGGGTTCAAGAAGAACCTCGTAATATGGGCGCATGGCATTACATGGCTCCAATTCTGTTCGAACTAGCTGGAGATAAAGTGAAAACGGGTTACATTGGACGCCCAGATCGCTCTAGCCCATCTGGCGGCGATCCATTCGCTCACAAAGCTGAGCAAGAACTAATTGTTGCACACGCTTTAGATGTGAAGTATAACTTCCGTCAAGATAAACTAGAAATTGAAGTTTTCAGCAATTAAAAAGTAACAATGACGGTTTCTAGCTTGATCCCGGGCAGATATTCTGCCCAGGGTCAGGCTAACAAATGGAGATTACCGAAGACAAAAGAAGAAAAAACACACCGTTAGGCAAATAAGGGGAGGACATTTAAAATGATCGAAATTAAAGTACCTGAGCTTGCAGAATCTATTACCGAAGGAACTATTTCACAATGGCTTATCAACGTAGGCGACAAAGTTGAGAAAGGTGGCAGCGTTGTTGAGCTTGAAACTGATAAAGTCAATGTAGAAATCATTGCAGAAGATTCAGGTATTGTATCGAAGTTACTAGGCGAACCTGGGGATACAGTTGAAGTTGGCGCAACTATCGCAATTTTAGATGCTAATGGAGCACCAGTTGCAGTAAGTACACCTGCTCCAGCTGCTGAGCAACCAAAACAAGAAACAGCTGAAGCACCGAAAGCTGCAGCTCCAAATGCTGAACAAACTACGGGTCTACAAGGCTTACCAAATACGAACCGTCCTATTGCATCACCAGCTGCTAGAAAAATGGCTCGTGAATTAGGAATCGACTTAAACGACGTACGTAGCACAGATCCACTTGGACGCGTGAGACCACATGATGTACAAGCTCATGCTGCAGCACCAAAAGAAGCACCAGCTGCTCCAAAGAGTCCAGCTCCTGCTCCAGTTGCAAAAACTGAATTCGAAAAACCAGTTGAGCGTGTGAAAATGTCCCGCCGCCGTCAAACAATTGCAAAACGTCTTGTAGAAGTTCAACAAACATCTGCAATGTTAACAACATTTAACGAAGTTGATATGAGTGCGATCATGGAATTACGTAAAGAACGCAAAGATGCTTTCGAGAAAAAACATGATGTACGTCTTGGCTTCATGTCATTCTTCACAAAAGCAGTTGTTGCAGCATTAAAACAATTCCCATTATTAAATGCTGAAATTCAAGGTGACGAGCTTATCATCAAAAAATTCTATGATATCGGTATTGCAGTAGCAGCTCCAGATGGATTAGTTGTTCCAGTTGTACGCGATGCTAACCAATTAAACTTCGCTGAAATCGAAAGTGAAATTCGTAATTTAGGTATGAAAGCACGCGATAACAAACTTTCATTAAAAGAACTACAAGGTGGTACATTTACAATTACAAACGGTGGTGTATTCGGTTCTCTAATGTCAACACCAATCCTAAATAGCCCACAAGTAGGTATTTTAGGAATGCATAAAATTCAAGTACGCCCAGTTGCAATTGATGCAGAACGTATGGAAAACCGTCCGATGATGTACCTTGCACTATCTTACGATCACCGTATTGTTGATGGTAAAGAAGCAGTTAGCTTCCTTGTTGCTGTTAAAGATATGCTTGAAGATCCAAAATCATTATTATTAGAAGGTTGATAGATTTTTAACCTATTAAAGGCTGTAGAATGAATCATTCTACAGCCTTTTTTTATTTTGTTCATACGGGACAAATTTCATGACATAAAGTAATAATGTATGCCTAAACGTAAGGAGGATTAAAATGAATAACCTTCCAATTCATGCAAAACTTAAAGTAAATAAGGATACTTTCTTCCTCCCCGACTCAAACGGGGGTGTCTATTTTCGAAATAACGCCAGTTCATTTCGCATGGACGGTGCTGGAATTTATGACTGGATTGAAAAACTAATGCCAATGTTTAACGGGAATTATTCTTTAGCAGAAATAACCGATGGTCTCCCTCTCCCCTATCAAAATCGCGTATTTGAAATTGGAGAGATTTTATATGAAAATGGTTTCGTTCGCGATACAAATCAAGATGAACCTCATGAATTAAACAGTACATTACTCGACAGATATGCTTCACAAATTGAATTTTTAGAAGCTGATTCTCATTCGGGTGCTTTAAAATTCGAAACGTACCGTGGGGCAAATGTCCTTGTACTTGGTTCTGGGGATATGCTTACTTCCTTAGTTTCTTCTTTATTAGAATCTGGTTTACCTACATTTCATTACCTCGTTACAGATCGGGATGAAACAAACTATGACAGAATACATGAGCTAATAGAACGTGCATATGAAGTTGATAACACTGTACTCCTTCAAGAAATCGATACTACAATTGACCGTCCTTTGCATGAAGTATTCGAACCTTTTGATTGGATTTTATATGTTTCTCAAAATGGAGACATTGACGGTTTAAAGACAGTTCACACTATTTGTAGAGAAGCGAAAAAGAATTTCATACCAGCTATTTGTTTATCAATACTCGGTATAGCTGGACCTGTCGTAACGGAAAATCGTGATGAATGCTGGGAATCTGCATGGCATCGTCTACATGAAACGACTTTGCAAAATGAAAATTCATCTGATTCCTTCTCACCCATTACATCTGCAATGTTAGCAAATGTAATCGTTTTTGAATTATTTAAGCATGTCGCGGATGATTCACATCGGGAAAAAGGATCACAATTCTTTTTATTAAACTATGAAACACTCGAAGGAACGTGGCATCCTTTTATAAAACACCCTCTTGCAACTGATGAAAGTTTTACAATTGATACGATAGAGAATCTTTCTGAAAAACTTGAGCATCGGTCTAACCAACATACTTCAACTGATGTATTCCAATTTTTCGATTCATTAACTTCTAAAGAAGCCGGTATATTCCATGTATGGGATGAACAAGATTCATATCAATTACCGTTATCACAATGCTATATTCAAGTAGCCAATCCACTATCAGATGGCCCAGCTCCCCTCCTGCCTCTTATGACTTGCAGTGGATTGACCCATAATGAGGCACGCCGAGAAGCTGGTTTAACAGGAATTGAAACATATGTAGCAGAAATCATTCACCGCCTTATTCCTGAACATAACGATATCGGTATCGGTGCTGGAGAAACGATGACAGAAGGTTTTTACCGCGCACTACAACAACATTTAAACAATAAACTGTATGAACGGCAGTCACATACGCTAGAAGAACTTACAACAATTGATTTAACTGACATTCACGATAAGCATTGTAGATTTTATTACGATGCTCTCTCTACAATCCATGAAACACCTACAATAGCAATGAGTGAAGAGATTCTTAGTTTTCCTGTCGTTTGGATTGGTATAAATGATAGATGGTACGGTGCATCTAATATAAATATGACGTTAGCGTTACGAAACGCACTACAACTGGCACTCTTTCACATTCAAAATGAAGAGATTCCTTACAGAGCTAATATTTTGTATGACTCATCTATTATTTTATATGACACTGATTCTTTTAGAGTGGAAATACAACCAGAAGAAGAAATTCCAAATGTGCAATCTTTACAGCTTGCCTTACAGCATTTAGAAGAACATAATTTTTATCCTTTCGTGTTTGATTTAGCAATCGAACCATTTTTGAAAGAAAACTTAGACGGTGTGTATGGGGTATTAATTGCAAAGGAGGATGGTCTATGACTCGAAATATATTGCTTATAGGAGATGGCCTACTTGCAGACTATGTACATGATCAATTATGCGAACAATATTCCATCATTCGCCAACATACCATTACAGAAGAACTCCCTGAAAATATTCACCTCGCTCTCGTATTACATGACGGATCTCCTTCTACTATTCATCATGATGCTGAACTTATTTTTCGCTCAAATCATATTCCGTGGCTTCGCGGTTTCACTTCATTTGGCGAAGGTATTATCGGCCCTTACATTCATCCTCTTTCATCTGGCTGTTCTCATTGTTCTGATGGACGCCGATTTATCGCTGGCTTCGATCAACAAGAAATGTGGGAACTACAGCGGAAATACGCCTTTAAAGCCGACAATGTAACGAGGCGTGATGTACGCGCTACCCAAAATGGAATGTTACAAATGTGCCATCTTATTCGCGTAGAAACAGAGAAAATATTAACTCATAACCATTCTTCTTTAGAAAATGAACTTATTTTACTCAACTTACAAACATTACAATGTACGCGGCATTCTTTTCTTCCAGATCCTCTCTGTCCTATATGTAGTAATTTACCTGATGATACTGCGGATGCGGCGGAACTTTCTTTACAACCGAGTTTAAAAGTAAGCACCGAAACGTATCGCTGCCGTTCCATTCATGAATTAAACACATTTTTAACGCGAGACTATTTAGATTATCGGGTCGGTATGTTGAACGGCAAAATGCAGCATTCTTTATTGCCATTCGCTGACGTCATTATAAACATGCCATTAATGTTTGGAAATGAAGGTGTTGCAGGCCGAACTCATTCATTTGCAGTGAGTGAAGCAACTGCTATTTTAGAAGGTTTAGAACGATATTGCGGTATGTCGCCTCGCGGGAAAAAGACAAATGTGCATGGTAGTTTTCATGATTTAGAGGAACATGCACTAAATCCCCTCACACTCGGTGTACATACAAATGAACATTACAATCGTGATAATTTTCCATTTAAGCCGTTTGATCCTGATTATGAGCAAAACTGGGTATGGGGATATTCTTTATCACAAAACAGACCGCTTTTAGTTCCTGAATCAATTGCTTATTATAGCCTCGGTCATCGAGATGCTTTCGTGTATGAAACATCAAATGGATGTGCAATTGGCGGTAGTTTAGAAGAAGCGATTTTTCACGGCATTTTAGAAATTGTAGAGCGTGATGCCTTCTTACTCACTTGGTATGCCGAATTACCTCTTCCCCGCCTTGATCTGAGTTCAGCAAATGATACAGAATTACAATTAATGATTCAGCGGTTACGTACGATTACCGGATATGAATTACACGCTTTTAACGCGACGATGGAACACGGCATCCCGAGCTTATGGGTAATTGCAAAAAATACGCGTGAAAATGGAATGAACGTTGTTTGTGCTGGAGGCGCTCATTTAGATCCTATTCGAGCTTTAAAAAGTGCCATTCAAGAAATAGCAGGCATGTTACTTATAACAGACGATGAGCTCGAGCACAAAAGAGAGTACTACGAAAAATGCTTACAAGATCCTTATTTCGTTAATAAAATGGAAGACCATAGTATGCTGTACGGATTGAAAGAAACGGAAGAACGTCTTCACTTCCTTTTACGAGAAAATGCACCGGTACAAACGTTCCAAGAAATGAATGTATCACAATCATTTGATATGGATTTAACATCCGATCTTCACCAACTTTTAAATCGTTTGCATCAATCAGAACTTGAAGTAATCGTTGTAGATCAAACCGTCCCCCTTATAGAAAAGAACGGACTACACTGTGTAAAAGTCATTATTCCAGGCATGCTACCGATGACGTTCGGTCACCATCTTACTCGGGTTACAGGACTGGACCGGGTATATACTGTACCAATGACACTTGGATATACAGACGAATCTTTAACGAATGAAAGGTTAAATCCACATCCACATCCGTTTCCATAGTAAAGGAGGGATTTCATGCAGCTAGATACTTTTTTACATCATCTCCATTTCTCTATTGATGAAATTATGCCGAATCATGAGGTGGACTGGAAAGACGCACCGCTTCCTTATAAATTATATCGAAATGTACCTACCATCCCGCTCTCCTTAGAAATCCCGTTATCTTTGCCGAACTCTTCTACTACACCTACTTTAGATGAGATTGGTCACTACCTTTGGTATTCATTTGGTGTAACACAATTATGTCAGCTAAATAGCGAGAGAAATGTATTACGCAGATCCATTCCTTCAGGCGGCGCTTTATATCCGAATGAATTGTATATCTATTTAAAAATTGACGATTATCCAGACGGCATTTACCATTATGACGTCGCACATCACCGACTTATTTTACTTCGCGAAGGAAATTTCGATTCTTATTTAGCAGACGCACTCGGTAATCGCTGTAATATACATGATTGTTTCGGTGCTGCATTCGTATCCACTATGTTTTGGAAAAATTTCTTTAAATACAATAATTTTTCATATCGCCTTCAAGGATTAGATAGCGGAGTTCTCATTGGACAATTACTAGAATGTGCAAAACAGTTCGGTTATACGAACGGCGTATACTTTCAATTTCTAGACCATGCACTGAACCATTTACTCGGATTGTCAGAAGGTGAAGAAAGTGTGTATGCCGTTATTCCTTTAAGTACAGAGCCAGAAACTAATTGGTTTCACAATGATTACTGTGAAAATAAAACAGTTACTTCTCATGAGTTGTTGCAACAAATTCCGCCGTTAGCACATGAACATTTCGTTCGCTCAAAACATGTAAATGAACATCCGATGATAACAAAAATAAATGAAGCTTCTATGATTGAATCGACAGAACACTTCCAAACACTACATCATGAAGAGCACTATCAACATAATACGTACGCTGTACAGCTACCGAAAGTAGAACGGTTATCGTATGATTTCCTACAACTTTGTAAAAAACGATATTCTCCTGATGCGGACTTTATTTTAACGAAATGGGATGCAGCCGAGCTCGCTACTTTACTACAAGAAGCGAGCCTCTCCTTCCTCTATTACAACGACCTTGATGGCAAGTATATAAATGAAAATGCACGCGTCTCCTTATATGGATGTTTTTATAACGTGAAAAATATTAAAAACGGGGCTTACGCTTATAACAGTAAAACACATTCCATACAACCCATTCGTTATGGAGACCTTCGTTATCCCCTTCAGTCTAGTATGACGATGGATAACGTAAACCTTTTTCAAGTACCGCTTTGCTTACATGTAGTCGGAAAGAAAGGTTACTATACACATGCATTAGGCTATAGAGGATACCGTATTCACCAAATGGAAGCTGGTATCCTCGTTCATAAACTCGTTTTTGCTGCAACTGCTATGGGGATGGGCGGGCATCCTTTACTAAGTTTTGATACAAATTCATGTGATCAATTGTACGGAATTGATGCTGGGAATGAAACATCTCTTATTCAAGTTCCAGTTGGGGCATATCGGGCGCGGAATTGGTTAAAAGGGGCTTTGCATAATTAGAAGCACGCCGGTAGACGGCGTGCTTTTTTTAAAGGACTTAATTTATAAAAAGCGAAATGAGTATATATTCTTACATAAAAGGAGAATGTAACTTGAACATTTTACAACGATTAATTCAGCAAGCAAAAAACCCTCGCGGGACAATTGGTTCTTCCATGCTTTGTATTATGAACGCTGCACATACGAGATTAATAAATTGGGCATTACAGAAAGTACATATAAAGACAGATGCAGTCGTATTAGACATCGGCTGTGGTGGAGGCAAAACCATACACACTCTTTCAAAACGAACTCCACTTGGGGGAATATATGGGATTGATTACTCCGATCAAGCTGTGAAAAATTCTATACAGACAAATGCAAAAGATGTTCAAAAACAAAAAGTAATTGTTCAACAAGCAAGCGTTTCTTCTATTCCACATCATACGAACTTCTTCGATCTCATTACCGCCTTTCAAACTCATTATTTTTGGCCTGATATTGAACAAGATATAAAAGAAGTATTTCGCGTCTTAAAACCAGACGGCTCCTTTTTATTAGTGGCTGAAACTTTCAAAATTCAATACCATATGGAGAAATTTAAAACAAATGAAGAATTAATAAACCTATTTTATAAGACAGGATTTACAAAAGTGCAATGTTATGAAGAAAAAGGGTGCCTTTGTGTAATAGGAAATAAGTAAAAAAGCAGACCTTTATGGGCCTGCTTTTTACTAAATTAACTTAAAAATACTCTTAATTTGTCTAGCAAATAACCAATTTTTCGTACCGTAGTTATCATTTAAACTATCTAAATTAATAGATTGTCCGTTAGCAAACTTTAATTCTAACGTTGTATTTTTGTCATTTGTTTTTAAATTATTATTTGTAATGTCATCATACTTTAATTTTTCAATCTCAATATATTCGTCTTTTTCTTGTCCAATCACGACATGGTCTTGGAAGAAGAAAAATACTTCTACTTTTTTACCGAAACAAAATACATTTTTCGTATAAATTAATGTCGCGTTATCAAGTCCGACACATACTTCTTTCATTTCTTCCACAACGTGTCCAAAGTCTTCTTCATGTCTTGCATTTGATTCAACAATCCATTCTTCGATTGTTTTCATATTAATTGCCATACTGCGCCCCCTGGTTCGTTCATTGCTTCGTTTAAAAAATAAATACTATATGAAAATATAAGCGATTAGTAATATGTTTTCAAGGGGGAACGGTATATTCAAAATAAAGCGAAACTTTAATCAATAGGGGTCTTGATCCCCACTGATTATTAGTTGAACCAATCGGGCTTTTACGGGCAGTTGATCCCCCACCTAACTTCTTTGCTTTCGCTGAATTTTTAGGTGGGGGTCTTACTGTCCGCAAATAGCGGGATAAAGTTAAATTTCAAAGTAATATAAAAGGAACACCAATTTCATTAAATTTTAAACGTTTGAACGAGACATTCTTCATCATCAATTAACTGCTCTTTCTCATCAAATTCAATGTTCAGTTTTTTATATACGGTCTTCCAAAACGACACTGCTGGTACATTTTTTAGAAGTTCGATAACGAAATATTGTCCTCTTTTCTCTTCTAGTAAATTCTCAACAGCTTGTTTACCGATTCCTTTTCCTTTATATTGATTCAATATGAAAATATCATTAATACCAAAATCATTTTCCTTCTTCAAAAACGGACGTTCCAGTAGTAATAAGAATCCTACAATACTATGATCAACTTTTATAAAATACGGCGTGATTCCGTCA
Organism: Bacillus sp. ME78; assembly: GCF_903970865.1. Classification (NCBI taxonomy): domain Bacteria; kingdom Bacillati; phylum Bacillota; class Bacilli; order Caryophanales; family Bacillaceae; genus Bacillus; species Bacillus sp. ME78. Next base: position 34,447 of record NZ_CAJCKK010000027.1, on the reverse strand, counting down.
TTTTTCCAAAACATATGCAAACCTTCGTATTCAAAAAATCCGTTCGCTCCGATAGTTATATTCATAGTGAACTTAGAAAGGTCATGAAGATATAAAGCGTACAAATTACGTAATATTTCTTTTTCTGATTCTTGAACTTTTTGAAGTGCTACAATCATAAAAAAACTCCCCTTCCACATATGTAACTATTTCCCGATCCTCTTCATTCGACAAAAATGATAATTCCCCTTTAACAAAAAAATAGCACTTTAAAAAGTGCTATTCTGCTCTCCTTGCCGCTTGCTGAATTGGATCCCAAACGCTGTTATATGGTGGTGCATAACTTAAATCGACATCTTCTAAATCATGAATGCTCATTTTATTGAAAAGCGCCATCGCGATCACATCAATACGTTTATCTACGCCTTCTTCTCCAATTACTTGCCCGCCCAATAATTGTTTCGTATCGGAGCGATATAGTAATTTCAAGTAAAGTGGTTTTGCATTTGGATAATAGCCCGCCATATTTGTAGAATCTACTTTGACCGTTTTATACGGAATGTGTAGCCCTTTTGCTTCTTTTTCATTTAACCCTGTTCTTGCGAGTGTCAAATCCATAAATTTAATAATGCCTGTGCCTAACGTACCTTTAAAAGCTCTTCGTTTATCAAGCATATTCAGTCCAGCAAGTCGCCCTTGCTTATTGGCAGTCGTTCCGAGCGGGATATGATCATGAATTTCCTTTATAACGTGGTAATGTGTTGCGCAATCACCGGCTGCATATACGTCTTGCACATTTGTTTGCATATATGCATTTACTTCGATTGCTCCTTTATGATTCTTACGTATATTTGTCCCTTCAAGAAAATCAGTATTTGGCTTCACTCCCACCGACACTAAAACAAGATCTGCTTTATACGTACCTTTATCCGTTTCGATTGCTTCTACTCGTTCATTTCCTTTAAATGCTTTTACATTTTCATTCGTTAAAATTTCAATATGATGCTTATCTGCTTCTTTATGTATGTACTCTGCCATATCTGCATCATAAATCGTACCGATATGATCATTTCGCTCAATCATTCTTACTTTCTTACCAAGTTCGACGAATGTTTCTGCCATCTCAAGTCCAATGGCACCACCGCCAATAATCGTTACATCTTCAACTTTATTCGTTTCTAGCGTTTTTAATATGCGCTCAGCATCAGGAATTGTTTTTAAAAGATGAACGCCTTGTAATTCCCGTCCTTCCCATTCTGGCATAACAGGACGCACTCCAGTCGCAATTAATAATCGATCATATGGAAATTCAAAGACATCCTTCGTCTTCGTATGCTCTGCGTACACCATTTTCTTTTCCGTATCTACTTTCGTTACTTCATGACGCACTTTCGCATCAATTCCATATTTCTCACGAAACGTCTTTACGTTGCGCGCGATTAACTTTTCAGTTGAAGCGATAGCACCACTAATGACATACGGTAATCCACACTGAGCGTATGAATAAATTTCACCTTTTTCTAAAGTTACAACATTTGCATTTTCATCGTTTCTAACAATTTGCATAGCTGCACTCATACCAGCTGCATCTCCGCCAATAATGACATAGTTCACTTTACCACTCCTTCTTTTTTACATACTCTTTACGTTTTCCATATTTTATAGAAATAACACCTACTTCCATTGTAAAGAAAGAGAATTTCATCTTCAAATTTGGTGCACAAACTTATGTATGAATAGGTAACTGTCGTGTCTTATAAACAAAATGTTTAATATGCTATAACAGTAACCAATTGAAAGTAGGTGAAATATACATGTGCGCTGGTCTTCTCGCTCAGTTTCCAGAGGAACCGAAAGAACCAAAACCCGCCTTGTCGCTTGATCAAGAATTTTCTATTAACGCAACCATTTATAGTGCTCGTGCTTGGTTATCTAATGATGAAACTTTTCCACAAACGATTTGGAAAGGCTCTCGCTTTGCTTCAGCATCACACGCTGGCAAGTCCATCTTACCAATCGGTACTGTAAAAATTTTGAACTTATCTGATGATACAATAACAGTTACTGCATCATCAGAATCAGATGATACTCTCAAAATAGTCGTACCCCCTCATTCTGAAGGTGTTTTAACATCTAACGCATTATCTGATGTGCAAGCAAGTACATCAGGAGGAGCAAGTAAAGTCACATTTCTCTTTCATATCTTTTTCTCAAGGGATCCTGGTTCAGATAAAAAACCATAAAAAAGGTACAGTTATGCACCGTACCTTTTTTGATGTGTTCTATTCTCTTGATTTAATCAGTTCAATATTATAAGTTTCGATATCTGTTAACGTTCCTGTAAAATAAGGGTTTTCTCTATACCAAGACTGTTTTGCAAAATACGCTTGCATATCTTTCGTTTGAAAAATATGTCCATGCCTTGCATATATTTCATTTCTAGCAATTTTCAACTGTTCTTTCGATAAATAGGTTAAATCTGTGCTCGTTAATTTTCGAATATCACTATCAGGAAAGATGAAACCATTATATACATACCCAGTCGTAGGTGGCGGGGTAACATTATAAACAACTGTTTTTTCTGCACTTTTCGTTTGGAATGGAAGATTATAAGACGAAAGTGCCGTTACCGTCTCTACTTTTGTCGTTTCCCGTCCATTTTCTCCATTTCGTTCTAAATAAATTTTCGCGCTTCCATCAGTCGCTACAGGCCCCCATGTAATTTCTTCTCCTGCGAGCGCTGTAACTGGTTTTTGATTTACGTACAATGTTGCACCAGACGCGTTCGTTTGAACTGTAATATATTGACCTTGCAACGTTAAATCTATCGTTACGTTATTTTGGCTTTGTTTCATAAGTACAACCTTTTCCTCACGAGATAGTTTTACATAGTCATTTTTATATTCTGATTGAAACACTTGATTTCCCGGAAGAAATGGCCCATATTGCTTCTCAAACTTTTTGTCATCTGTCTTATCAATTTCTTTTCCGTTCATTTTTAACGATACGCCTTTTTCATTTGTAAGCAAAGTTGTATAGTACGTCTTCGCTTTCAATTTATACCGATCAAATATAAAGAAATACTTTCCGTCTTTCGTTAATGAAAAATCAGCTCTTTCTATTCCGTCCCGTTGTTTTTCACCTTGTCTCAAATATCCTTTTAATTCATTTACGTAAGATGGATTTTCTTTTATATATGAAAATAGAGGCGTTAAACTCTCTCTCGTTATCATAACCGATGGATCATCTGCCGTAACGATCTCAGCTAATTTCTCTCCGTCCCGCTCTTGTAAAATCGTAATCATCCGGTCTACTTGTGCCACCTGCGTATAATACGATGATCCGTACAAATACAATCCAATAATCGCTATAACAAATAGTGCTAACAGTGTAATGCCAACTTTTGTACCACTGCTCATGTTCTTCTTTACTACAGGACTTCCCCTCTTCATCCCGCAGTTTTGACAAAATTGTACACCATCTTCAAACTGAACTCCGCACTTTGTACATACATTCATTCAGTCAACCACCTTTTCATTAGAAGCCAGTTATTCCCTGTGTTAAGGCTTGAATTATCGTGCTAATGTAAGACCAAAGTACAATGAACGTTGCAATTCCAATTAAAACATTTGCAATAATAAGTGTGTAAACGAGATCTAATCCGCCATTGTCTAGTTTTAATACGGCTACAGCTATACTAATCCCTATATAAGTTGCAACTACCGATAATAATATCGGTAAGAAAAAGATTAATAAAAAACTAAAAAGAAAAGAAAGAACTAATATGACAATAGCCGGCGTCGCTATCGTTCCCCATATACCAAATACTTCAAGAAACGAAAAAGATGATTTCATCATCTTACCACTTACAAAAATAATAAATCCGACAAATAAAGTTAAAATTAATAAAAAGAAAAAGACCGTTATAGATTCTCCAAAAAACGTGGGAGTAGATATATCTGGTGCAAATGTTCTCGTAACTGCTGATGCTGCACTCATCATTCTATAAAAAATACATGCTCCTAAAAAACAAATAAGAACAAGACTTACAATTCCATTTCGCACTTCAATAGCGCCGCTTTTCATAATCGCTGTCGGTGCTTGTAATGCATGTTTAAAAAATTGAAAATAGCCGCTCGCAAACCGCTTCGCTTGTTCTACCGTTTCATTTGGACGCGTTTCCTTTTCTTGTGCCGCGCGCGCTTGTTCCTGCCCTTCTTCTTTGCCACTACTTGCCACTACTTCTTCCGTTAACGAATGTCCACAATTCCCGCAAAACTTTGCCTCTACTGCATGTTCTGTATGACATGACGGACATTTCATTCTCTTATCCCTCCTTAAGCATATACCTTATAGGGTGTTACAAGTTCAATATATGAATTTGTACATAAAACATGACTACAAGAAAAAGATTCTGAAATCCTTCTTCCGAAAGAAAATATATGTGCTAGCAATCTTGAAAAAAAATGCTATTATGAAACAGAATAAATAATATTTTTAACAGATTGGATGAAAGAAAATGGAATTGGTAAACTCAATTTTTCAAATACTCCTTACAAGCGTAATACAATTATTATCTTTAATTGGCGTTATCATTGTAATTGGATTTCTATTAGGCTATTTAGAATCTCTCACACGCATGTATTGGTCGAGAGCTTTTGGAAGAAAAGGATTCCTATTAACGGCTTGGATCGGTGTTCCGATTCACGAACTTGGACATGCCATTATGTGCGTACTGTTCCGTCATAAAATTGTGGCGACTCAGTTCTTCCCAACAGATACAAGTCAAGGGGCTTTAGGTTATATACAACATCAATACAATCAAAAAAGTGTGTATCAACGAATTGGGAATTTCTTTATCGGTATTGGGCCTATTATTTCTGGTATTACTGCATTAATCCTTTTAATGCGCTATTTCGTACCAGAATCATATTTTTTATTTAATACAACTCTCGAAAAAACGATTGCTTCTACTTCTATTAATGTAGAAATGATTCAAAACATGCTCTTGTCGACGTTTGTATTATTGAAAAGCTTATTTACAATCGGCAATTTATTGAATCCTTCCTTTTGGTTATTTTTATTTATCGCCATTTGCATTTCCGCACATATCGCTTTAAGTAAACCAGACATTAAAGGATCAATAGACGGTGTTGTCGTCATGTTTATCGTGTTATTTTTATTCAACATAATAGCAGGACTGTTTCAATACGACAGTAATCAGCTAATTGGACAGGTTATGAAATATAATATGTATCTCATTGCGTTTTCTAGTGTGGCACTGCTGTTCTCTTGTCTTTCTACACTCGTTAGTTTTTCGTTTTATAAAATAAGAAGAGGGCGTTCCTTTTGAACGCCCTCTTCTTATTAATTATTCCCCTTATAATCACAATGCTCAACCGGAACACGAGCATGCCCCTCTTCATCGGTACACCATGACTGTGATTGGAAGGCAAGAAAGATACCAATCCATTCTTCTTCCTTTTCAAAGTGAATAAGTATTCCTCCATCTTGCCAGATGCCATCATCACCTTGCCATTTTTCTACATTCCCTTGATTCATGTGAATATCATGTATACCGTTTCCTGGTTTGAAATGAAAATAGGAATCTGGTGTGTTTTCTTCTGGTCCCCATCTTTCGCCAAACGCGTAAATAATTGCTTTTTCTTCCATCGCTCGCTTTATATAACGTTCTATTTTTTCGTTTAAATCATTATCTGCTCCTGCTTTTTCGGGAGGCAAAGGAATCATTTGTTTTGAGTCAAATAGATTTCCTCTTACATAATCTAAAGCTACTTTCGGTTCATTATTTTTTACTTCCGTAAAACCAAATGGTAATGTCGGTAAAATATGAATCGCCTCTGACCTAATATTGTTACTCGCAAAATATAAAACTTCTGACGGATAACTTTGCGACTTTACGTTAATAGCAATACGATAATCTACTCCAGTCTCGCCCTGTAAATGAACTTGATAATGAGGTGTTTTCCCTTTTCCAATCTTTGATTGTATAACTGTACCTTTTAACACACCGTAGTTTTTTAGGGGCATACATTTCATCTCCTATTCATTTAGTAGAAGCTATTCATATTTAAATCATTATCCACTCATAAAAAAAATCCTCCTATGTTAGGAGGATTTTTAATTTCTCAACATATACCAAACAATAACCTCTACCACTACAAGTAACACCGCACCAAAAATCATTAATGTCGTCTTTTTTAATAGTTCATTTTCACGATACGGAATGTTACATAAATACGCACCTAGTGTAATCCGTGACGGGCAAGCGATCGTCGCTACTGATGATGCGGTGTTTTGCAATGTTGTGACATATTGCCACGGGAGTGCTACATTTTGCGCCGTTTGCATTTGTAGTTTTATGAACATCGCATTTGATCCTGCGTTACTACCTGTTAAAAATCCACCAATAGCGCCAATAAACGGAGCAACGAAAACGAAAAAGGTTCCAAATGTTTCACCAGCTGTCTTTGCGAGTAATAAATGCATGCCTGATGCACCCATTAATTCTGAAATGGCGATAAACATTGTCGTCGTAATCGCAAAAGGAATCCATTGTTTAATCGTTTGCGAGAATGATTGTTTAATAATATTAGACGGGATGCGGAAGAAAATAATAGTAAATAAGCAAGTCATACCGAGCCAAAATCCTGGTGAATATAGTAACTCTAGTTTGTAAGAGTATGATTTCAAATCAAGAACCGCATATGATCTGAACAAATCATGTAATGCTGGAACGAGGCGAGAAAGTAAAATACAAACTGTTAGAAATATATAAGGGCTAATAATTTTTATAATGGATACTTCTCTCTCCGTTGCAGCCGCATGTTCTGTTATAAGATTTTGCCCACTTTTTCCTTTTAATTTAATGATAAGAAAGCCAAATGTAATCGTAACGATAGAACTTAATATCCCGGCTAGTTCAACACTTACGTACGCATTAGAAAGATAGATTCCGAGAGAAAATAATAGAAAGAATCCTACTCCTTCTTTCCACTTTTCTATAACCGCTTGCCAGCCGCCAACAACGTATAAAGAAAGAATAACAAAGTAAGCAAACATCGGAATACTTAATAGCGCTGTATTTGTACCAAGTGTTGTAAGAGGCATATTTATTAGCTGCGAACCGATAATCGTACCAGTTGCCATTGCGCCCCATGAACTAGCTAGTAAGCCGATGAATGAGAGCAGTACAGCTTGAAATGGTTTATATCCTAGTGAAAGAAAAATAGGTGCTGCAACCATGAAGCCGATACCGAATCCACTTACTGATTCAATAAGCGGGCAAATGCCAAAACACATAAGCAGCATTTGTAATAAGCGATCCTGAGTAACTTCTTCTAGAAAACGTGCTACTTGATCGATGTACCCCATTTTGTTCATGAGGTGAAATAAAAAAATACCGAAAAATAAAACGTACCCGACAATAAAACAAATTAACCACCCTTTAATCGTTGCGTGCACAGTTTCACTTATCCCTAATTGAAACGTTGGCGAGAGTAAAACGATTCCAACACATACAGCATAAGAAATTAACGAAGACCTTAATGACGTTTGTTTAAATAAAAATAAACAAATGAAAATCATCATAATTGGGATAAGTGCCAACAATATGGCCATATTATCATCTCATTTCATTTAAAATACAATTTTTAACTATTATATAACAGATGTTGTAATTTTCAATTGTTTTTAAAACAGATTTAAAAAAGGAGCCAAACGGCCCCTTTTCATTCACTCCCATTTTCTATTATCCTGAAAAACTGTCTGCTGTCCGATTATTTTTTTCAACACAACAAACACAATGTAAGTACATATTGCTTGCAATGCAATATTCCAAAATTTCATTAATGTAAATGAATGAATCCGTAGAAATAATTCGTTTAATAATACAATCGAAACGATACTAAATAATTCTATACTAATCGAAAATAGACATATTTCTAAAATAGACTGTTCTTGAATGCGATTTAAGTTGGAAAAGATAAATACATATCCTAAAAATAGAGCCATCAACTCTATTTTCGTCATGCTAATGAGCCAAGCGTATAGCGGTACAGTTAAAAGAAGATATAGTAGTTTACGTCTTAGCATGCCTTCTCACCCTCTAAATTATATGTATTTTCTGTATATTTTAACATTTATTACGCAAAACAAAAAGAAGAGACTACGCCTCTTCTTTTTGTTTTGTTGCATATATTAATTCACATATTTCTTCTCGTTTTTCATTTTCTAAAAGCTCAATGATCTTACTTCCAACGACAACTCCGTCGCATATTGTAACCATTTCTTCTACATGTTCTTTTGTTGAAATGCCGAATCCAGCGACTACTGGTAAATTGACGTGTGATTTTACTTTTTCTAAGTAACTATGAATCTCCTCTTTAAAGTTTTGACGTACTCCCGTTACGCCCGCTACTGTAACAGCATAAACGAACCCTTCTGATTCACTCGTAATTTTTTCAATTCTTTCAATAGGACTCGTTACGGTAACGAGTGGAATGAGCGCAATGTTTGCCTCTCGAAGTAACGGCGCAATAATATTTTGTTCTTCATACGGTAAGTCCGGAACGATGATGCCGTCTACACCTGCTTCTATACAGTTCTCGATGAATCTCTCTTTTCCGAATGCAAGTACCGGATTTAAATATGTCATAAGAACAAAGGGCATTTGTACTTCTTTCCTTACCTCTGCTAACGCTTGAAAAATGCCTTTTAATGTTACGCCGCTCTCTAGCGCTCGCTTTCCTGCTCTTTGAATCGTTGGGCCATCTGCGACTGGATCTGAAAACGGAATACCAATTTCAACGATGCTTGCTCCAGCCTCATCTAGAAAACGAATTCTTTCTTTTAATTTTTCAAGGCCACCATCTCCGCCCATTACGTACGGAATAAATGCTTTCTTGCCATTTTCAAACGCTGCTTTAATTTTTTCTACTCCCATTTTTTACACCTCTTCCATATAACGTTTTATACTCTCTACATCTTTATCACCACGGCCAGATAAACAAATAACAAGTCCTTCATCTTCCTTCATTTTCGGAGCTAATTTTAATGCGTATGCGACAGCATGCGAGCTTTCTAACGCCGGGATAATGCCTTCTTTTTTCGTTAATAATTGAAATGCTTCTAATGCTTCTTCGTCTGTTATCGAATGATAAGAAACGCGGCCAATATCTTTTAGCAAGCTATGTTCTGGACCAACACCTGGATAATCAAGTCCTGCTGAAATAGAGTGTGCTTCTTGAATTTGTCCTTCTTCGTTTTGCAGAAGATACATCATTGATCCGTGGAGAACGCCAACGCTTCCTTTCGTTAAAGTTGCTGCATGCTTTTCTGTATGAACGCCTTTTCCAGCTGCTTCTACGCCGTAAAGAGCAACTTCTTCATCGTGTACGAACGGATAAAACATCCCCATCGCATTACTACCACCGCCAATACAAGCAACGACTGCTTCTGGTAACTTTCCTTCTAACGCCTCATATTGTTTTTTCGTTTCATTTCCAATTACACTTTGGAAATCACGGACAATTTGCGGGAATGGATGTGGTCCGAGAACAGATCCCATAATGTAGTGCGTATCATGCACATGTGAAACCCAGTAACGAAGCGCCTCGTTTACCGCATCTTTTAATGTACCGCTACCTGCCGCTACACTTTCTACTTTCGCTCCGAGTAATTCCATTCGGAACACATTTAATTTTTGACGTCTTACATCTTCTTCTCCCATAAAAATGACGCATTCTAATCCGAGAAGAGCACATACAGTAGCTGTTGCAACTCCGTGTTGTCCAGCTCCTGTTTCAGCGACAACTTTTTTCTTGCCCATTCGCACTGCAAGTAGTGCCTGACCGATTGTATTGTTAATTTTATGAGCTCCTGTATGATTCAAATCTTCACGTTTTAAATAAATCTTTGCACCACCGCAATACTTCGTCATATTTTCAGCATAATATAGCGGTGTTTCTCTTCCGACGTACGTTTTTAAATAATGATTTAATTCCTTTTGAAATGCTTCATCTTGCATCGCCTCTTTATATGCTTCTTCTAGTTCTAGTACAGATTGCATTAACGTTTCTGGAACGTATCGTCCTCCGTATATACCGTAATGTCCTTTTTCATCTGGATATGCGTAGTTCATTTGGAACACTCCTTCGCTTTTATAATAAATTGTTTTATTTTCTCTACATCTTTCTTTCCTTCTGTCTCTACTCCGCTGCTCACATCAACCATATATGGCCGAACAGTTCGAATTGCTTCTTCTATATTAAGAGCGTTTAATCCACCAGCTAATATCATTTTCTTTCGCAATTCTTTTGGCATATCTCTAAGTAGCTCCCATGAAAATGTCTTTCCATTTCCTCCATAAAACTTTTCTTTCGGGCTATCAAATAATATATAATCCGCTTCATACCCTTGGGCGTTTTTCATATCACTCTCTGAAGTTACTCCTAGTGACTTTATAGACGGAATATTCAATCTTCTAATTTGATAATTGTCTTCATCCCCATGTAGTTGTACATGTGTTAACCCACACTCATCTGCAATTTTCTGGATCACTTCTACTGATTCATTTACGAAAACACCGATTTTTAACACGTTGGCTGGAAGCTCCTGAATGATTTCTTCCGCTCTCTTTGGAGTGATTTCCCGCTTACTTTCTGCAAAAACAAATCCGAGTGCATCTGCGCCATATTCGCACGCACTTTTCGCTGTTTCCACATCAGTGATGCCGCAAATTTTCACTTTCATATATTCACCTTACAATCTTCAAAAAAACTACTAATAGAAGATGATGTCATAAGCGCCTCTCCAACTAATACACCTTTGGCTCCAGCTCTTTTAACACGAATAATATCTTCTTTTGAATGAATGCCACTTTCACTAATCCAAAGTAGTTTCTCCTCATTCAATCTTTTTCCAAGCTTTTCAGTTTGGCTTAAATCTACTTCGAACGTTTTTAAATTACGATTATTAATGCCAATAACGTGCGGATTTAATACAATCGCAGTTTCTAATTCCTGTTCATCATGAACTTCAACAATCGCTTCCAATCCTTTTTCTAACACGTAGCTATACAACTCTTTTAACTTCTCTTTCGTTAACGCTGCTACGATTAGTAAAATAATATCTGCTCCCGCTTCATACGCTCTATCGATTTGAATCTTATCGATTATGAAATCTTTACATAAAAGCGGAATGTTACTTTCTTCTCTTGCTGTTTGTAAATCGTGAAACGATCCTTTAAAAAATTGACCATCTGTTAAAACAGATACTGCTCCTGCACCACATTTCTCATATGTTCCCACTTGTTTTCGTACGTCAACGTGTAAATTGATATCTCCTTTTGATGGTGATGCTCGCTTTACTTCTGCAATGACAGTAAACTGCTGTAACGCTTCTACAAGTGAATGTGTCTTTCTTTTTGTTTTTACTGGTGTATATATTTCATATAACTCCGCAACTTCCTTTTTCTTCTGTTCTACAATTTTATCTAAAATCGTCCCCACTTTAGTTCACCCTTTCTAATTTTTCGTTGCTTGCTACAATTAATAAGTTTAATTTGGCTAATGCTTTTCCAGAGTCAATGCTATGTGCCGCGAGTTTAATTCCTTCTTCAATCGTTTCCGTTTTTCCATTTGCGAAAAGAGCTAGACCTGCATTTAATAAAACTGTATCGCGATAAACACTCTTTTCTCCGCTCAATACGCCGACTGTAATCTTTGCATTTTCTTTTGAATTCCCCCCTCTAATTTCTTCATTTTTCACTCTTGAAAAACCATACTTTTCTGGATCAATACTCATTTCCACTATTTCATTATCTTTTAAAAGGACTACGTGATTTTCCCCTTGTAATGATGCTTCATCTAAAAAACCACTTCCATTTACGACAAGTGCTTGTTTCCGGCCTAACTTTTGTAATACTTGCGCAACTGGTAATAACATATCTCGTTTATAAATACCGACAAATTGTGTTTCTAAATTCACTGGATTTGTTAAAGGGCCAATTAAATTAAAGATCGTCGGCACGTTTAACTCTTTTCTTATTTTCATAATGCGCCTTAGTGCTGGATGCATCGCTGGTGCAAATAAAAATGCAATGCCCACATGCTCTAGTAAATAATCAATTTCGCTTGGCGTACTGCTAATATTTACACCTAATTCTTCTAATAAGTCCGCACTTCCTGTTTTACTAGAAACAGCACGATTACCATGTTTTGCAACCTTTACACCTGCTCCTGCCAGTACGAATGCTGAAGTTGTGCTAATATTAAACGTTTGAGCACCGTCACCACCCGTCCCGCAATTGTCCATTGCTCCTTGTATATGGTTCGAAAACGGCAATGCCTTTTCGCGAAGAGCTCGAACGAGACCGTATATTTCTTCTGCAGTTTCACCTTTCGCTTTCAGTAAGACTAAGAAAGCTGCAATTTCACTTTCTAATATGTTTTCACTTAATAAAAGTAGTCCTGCTTTATACATTTCCTCTTCTGTTAAATGTTGACCCTCCACTAATTGACGAAGATAGTTATTCATACTCTTTCCCCCTCTTTTACTTCTGTTAAAAAGGCAAGTATTAACTTTCCGCCTTCTTCTGTTGCGATTGATTCCGGATGAAACTGTAATCCGAAGAGCGGATAATAATTGTGACGAACTGCCATAACTTCTCCATCGTCCATCGCTGTCGCTAGTATGTCAAAACACTCTGGCAAGCTCGTTTGCGCTGCAACAAGGGAATGGTAGCGCATCGCTGTTAACGGCTGTGTAACGTATGAAAAAATTGACGTTCCATTATGTTTCACGCGTGATGTTTTCCCATGTTTAATACGCTCCGCTCGAACAATTCCTCCTCCAAATGCTGATATAATCGCCTGATGACCAAGGCAAATACCTAATATGGGAACGTTCTTATAAAAATGACGAATCACTTCGATACAAATACCAGCATCCTCTGGTTTTCCTGGTCCTGGTGAAAGCACAATTCCTGTTGGATTCATCTCTTCTAGCTGTTCTATCGTTATTTGATCATTTCTTACGACTACAATATCTTCTTCGTATTCACCTAACAGTTGATACAAGTTATAAGTAAATGAATCATAATTATCAATTAGTACAATCATTTCATTACCTCCAATAGTGCTCTCGCTTTATTTAACGTTTCTTCATATTCAGCTACTGGATCTGAATCGTAAACGACTCCTGCTCCTGCTTGAACGTATGCTTTTTCATCCTTTACGACCATCGTTCGAATGGCGAGCGCCATATCAAGATTTCCTGAAAAACTAACGTATCCAACTGCTCCGGCGTATACATTTCTTTTTTCATTCTCTAGCTCATTTATAATTTCCATCGCTCTAATTTTCGGAGCTCCCGACACTGTTCCTGCTGGTAGGCAATACGCTAATGCATCAAATCCTCTCATTTGTTTCCGCAATATTCCGTAAACTTCAGATACAATGTGCATAACATGAGAGTATTTTTCTACTTTCATATATTTATCTATCGTAACCGAGCCGATTTCGCTCACTCTACCAATATCGTTTCGCCCAAGATCTACAAGCATCATATGCTCTGCTCGCTCTTTCTCATTGCCTAACAGTTCTTTTTCGATTTCCTCATCTTCCCTTTTCGTTTTCCCCCTCGGCCTTGTACCAGCAATTGGATTCGTCATCACTTTATTCTCTCTTACTGATAGCAAACTTTCCGGTGAAGAACCGAGTACAACATAATCTTGAAAATCGATATAGAACATATATGGTGATGGATTTGCAATTCGAAGTTTTCGGTATAACGCGAATGGATCACCAATACATTCACTTTGTAAACGCTGTGACAGTACGACTTGGAATATGTCTCCAGCTCTTATATGTTCTTTCGCCATTTCTACCATCCCACAAAACTCTTTTTCCGTTATAGAAGAAGTGAATGATAATGTGGATTGTATTGCATTTACTTCAGTTTCTTCTCCTTGTAGCACTTCCTCTTTGTATACTCGTAGCCTTTCGTATACTTCCTCATAATCTGCTGAATCATCTTCCCTGCATACATATACAAACGACAACCTTTGGCGTAAATGATCGTAAACGATAAACTCACGATATAGTAAGAGGTGTACTTCCGGAATATTTAATGGGTCGTGTAAATCCGCTCCAATGTTTTCATACTGCCGAATGACATCATATCCAATATAACCAACTGCTCCTCCGCAAAATGGAAATGGGCTGTCTACTTGTGATGGTGCGATTATTTCTTCTAACACTTGTAGTACGTTACCTTGTAACTTTTCTGCCCGGCCGAAAATCGTTCGTTCTACTTCCGTACCAACGCTTTTTACTTCTCCATAAGGATTACATCCTAAGTAAGAATAACGCCCTTTATCTTGATGAAGCTGTGAACTTTCTAATAAAAATTTCTTCTTTCCTTTCATACGTCTATATAAAGAAATTGGCGTAATGCTATCTCCTTCTTCTTCAGTAATTACTAAAAATGTCTTTCTCTCTCTTTTTTGTTTTATAAATTCTTCTTTCGTCATCATGTCCTTCACCTCACTCTGAAAAATAAAAAAGTCCCCTACATATCGAAAATATGTAGAGGACGATAAATATACCGCGGTACCACCTCGTGTTGGATGCAAAAGCATCCCGCTTTGTTCAGGTACAAATTTTATACCTTATCCTTGTAACGGCGGAACCCGGGTTGCCTACTAAAAATAATTGTTCAGCATACCTCTCGTAAGCCCATTCCGTATATGGCACCGTACCGGGCTCCCACCTATTCCCGGCTCTCTGTAACGTCTCCAATATACGTACTCTTCTTACTTAAACGATTTCATTTATTTAATTTTTTATACACAAAAAGGGAGTACTCATCCTATAGAAAGGACGGGTACTCCCGTGGTGCCACCTTAATTCGTTACAAATGTAACGCACTTTACCGTATCAAAAACAATACGTGTCTCTTGTATCGATGAGATCATGTCGCCAAAGCCTACTTCTTTCGTTTCGGTTTGGAAGCTCCGAAGCCCATTCCACATCAATTCCATACTGATTCGCACCAACCATCAGCTCTCTGACATGTTCATCATGTGTACTCTTCTTCATCAACGCTTGCATTTTTTTAAGTTGCACTCATTATAGACCTGACTTTTTTCACAAGTCAATACTTTTTTAAAAATTTTATTTTTCTTTCCTTTCAATATTATATTGACAAAACAACCTCTTTTTATGTAAATATAATAAATACTCTATTAAAAATAAGGTTTTTTGTATGAATATTATATATTAAAAAAATAAAATGACATCAAAAAACGCTTACATTTCTGAAAATTCGTATTTCTATATGGATTTTTCAGAATAATCATGATAGATTATAAAGTGAAACTTTAATCAGTAGAGAGGGTTCATCCCCACTGATTATTAGTTGAACCAATCGGGCATTTACGGACAGTTGATCTCCCACCTAACTTCCTTGCCCAGCCAATTTTAAGGTGGGGGTTTTACTGCCCGTTAATGCGGGATAAATATGCATAACGCATCAAAAGACCTGACAAAAGAAAGGGGAACTACATGAGTACGCAGATGTTAACTTTAACTTCTATCTCTATTTACATGCTCGGGATGTTAGTAATCGGCTATTTCGCCTACAAACGAACGTCCAACTTAACAGATTATATGCTTGGCGGGCGTACACTAGGCCCCGCAGTAACAGCATTAAGTGCTGGAGCATCCGATATGAGTGGTTGGCTTTTAATGGGATTACCCGGTGCAATGTTTAGCGTTGGATTAAGTAGTAGTTGGATTGCGATCGGCCTAACACTAGGCGCATATGCAAACTGGCTTTATGTCGCTCCTCGCTTACGTACCTACTCAGAAATTGCAAACAACTCTATTACTATTCCAGAATTTTTGGAACACCGTTTCCACGACAAATCTCATATGCTACGCTTAGTATCCGGACTTGTTATTATGATTTTCTTTACTTTTTATGTAGCTTCAGGATTAGTTTCAGGCGCTGTATTATTTGAAAATTCATTTGGCATGAACTATCATGTTGGATTATTCATTGTTGCAGGCGTTGTTGTCGCTTACACATTATTTGGTGGTTTCTTAGCAGTAAGTTGGACAGACTTCGTACAAGGAATCATTATGGTGGTCGCTCTTATTCTTGTTCCTATCGTAACAATTATGAATTCGAACGGACTTGGACCTGCATTTGATACAATTCGATCTGTAGATCCAACACGTCTAGATATTTTTAAAGGTGCCTCTACTTTAGGAATGATTTCTCTATTCGCATGGGGCCTTGGTTATGTCGGACAACCTCATATTATCGTACGCTTTATGGCAATTTCTTCTGTAAAAGAA
Source organism: Bacillus sp. ME78 (assembly GCF_903970865.1). NCBI lineage: Bacteria > Bacillati > Bacillota > Bacilli > Caryophanales > Bacillaceae > Bacillus > Bacillus sp. ME78. The sequence continues at coordinate 18,083 of NZ_CAJCKK010000027.1, read as the reverse complement.
CTTAAAAGTGCACGAAGAATTGGTATGAGCTGGATGATTTTCTCTGTTGTTGGAGCTATGTTTACTGGTCTTATTGGTATTGCTTACTATTCACAACAAGAGTTAACATTATCTAACCCAGAAACAATTTTCCTTGAACTTGGAAAAATTTTATTCCACCCACTTATTACTGGATTTTTATTAGCCGCTATTTTAGCAGCGATCATGAGTACAATCTCATCTCAGTTACTCGTTACTTCTAGTGCCGTAACGGAAGACTTATATCGTACATTCTTCAAACGTTCTGCATCTGATAAAGAACTTGTATTTGTCGGTCGTATGGCTGTGCTTGTTATTGCCTTAGTTGGGTGCGCTTTAGCGTTTAAACAAAATGATACGATTTTAGCTCTTGTTGGGTACGCTTGGGCTGGTTTTGGTTCTTCATTTGGACCTGCTATTTTATTAAGCTTATATTGGAAACGTATGACGAAATGGGGCGCGCTTGCTGGTATGATTTCTGGTGCCGCTACTGTTATTATATGGACTCAATTCAAATTCTTAAAAGATTTCTTATATGAAATGATTCCAGGTTTCGCTATTAGTTTACTAGCCATCGTAATTGTTAGTTTACTAACACAACCTTCAAAAGAAGTTGAAGAGCAATTTGAGGATTTCGAAAAACAACATCGTCATAATTTATAAAAAAATCTCTGCTGTTATCGTAACAGCAGAGATTTTTTACAGTTCGACAATCTTCTTATCAAATTTAACAAATTCTTTATGTTTCGTTAAATTTAACATAACACTACTCCTTTATAGTATGAGTATTAGCACTTATACAGAAAGGGGACTCCAACATGTTAGCAGCTTTCCAGCAACAACAAACACGAAAATTTTCACCTATCACAAATACTTCTGCGTCTTGTTTAAACATGCAACCTAACCCGCCTAAAATTTCAATTGCTCCTTCTGTTATTTCAGTCATCGGTGTTCATATGGAAAAACATAAATTAAAAATAAAAACGGGACAAAACATTGTGTTAGCAGCTTCCATTTTGCCAATACAAGCAACGCATAAAGAGCTTATTTGGTCAAATATGAATTCTGATATCATCACCATATATCCAAAAGGCGACACCGTGACAATTACTGGAAAAAGCGCAGGTAGAGCAGTCGTAATTGTCACAACTGCTGAAGGCAAATTCCGTGACCTATGTGTCATTCATGTACAACCTTATATGACAAATCCAAAGTAAAAGAGTGGCTTTGTAGCCACTCTTTTACTTGATTTCAATATTTGAGTTTTTACTTTTTACAAGATTAATAAATTGTTCTTTATTTCTTGGAGAAATACTTTCTGTTTTATGTGTATCGTAAACAATTTCAAGTCGGTCAAATGATAATGCATGGGCTGCTATTGGATTTTTCGTATTTGAAATTTGTTTTATATCTCGTATAAAAATACGTTTTGTAACGAGACCCGATCTAATCGTAATTATTTCTTCCCGGGCAATATATTTTGCCAAAAAACAACTCCAGCTAAACAACATTGCTAATGGAATTGTAAAAAGCAAAAGAAAATATTCTCTCCCTACAAAAATTGGTGCAAAACAAGCACCCAAAACAATAAAAAAAATTGGATATAACCATGTATCTTTTTTTGATGGAAACTCCATTTCCCTTCCCCTTCTACGCCCGTATTTCTAAAAAAAAAGAGAAGTATCACAACTTCTCTTTTCTCCCCTAACACTATAATTCCTGTGTATACACCGGCTCGTTTACGACATTTTTTGATGTTCGCTTTTGTTGCTGCAGTAAGAAAACAGATACACCAAACAATACGAGCATGCTACCGATAATTTGCATTGCATTTAATTTTTCTCCAAGTAAGAAGAACGCAAGTATAGATGCTCCAACAGGTTCTCCTAAAATACTCATTGAAATTGTCGTTGCATTTACATAATTTAATAGCCAGTTATTAATTACATGTGACACTGTCGGCACAACCGCAAGTAAAAGAAAAACGGTCCAATCCCACTTCGTATAACCTGTAAAGGGTACTTGCAATATGACATTATAAATCCCCATAAAAAGACCTGCGAATGCAAAGACTGTAAAGCTATAAATCCAGTGTGATACTTTCTTTACTGTCGTTTGCCCAATAAATAAATAACCGACAACTGCTATTACACTTAGAAAGGATAATATGTCTCCATAAATTGCTTGCTTACTTAAACCTAAATCTCCCCAACCAATGCACATTACGCCTAGAATAGCGATTCCCATCGTTGCAATGGCTGAATATGTTGTTCTTTCTTTAAACAGAAAAAAACCTCCAACTAAAGATACGATCGGTTGAAGTGCCAAAATAATTGTTGAACTAGCAACTGTTGTATGCTTTAAAGATTCAAACCATAAAAGAAAATGAAGTGCTAAAAAGAAACCAGATCCAATTAAAAAGCCCCAATCTTTCATTTGAATCCTATTAAATTCCTCTCTTTTTTTCCATACGATAGGCAGCATAATAAGTACGATAATCCATAAGCGGTACATACTTAATATTGAAGATGGTGCTGAGGACATCTTTACAAAAACTGCTGCAAAGGAAATAGCAATTATAGAAATAGCCAATGGTAGTGCGATTGATTTTTCTTGTTTCAAATCCTGTCTCCCCTCTCACCTGTCAAAAATCCCACTTCATTATATCCGTTTTCTTTCGTAACTTAAATACTAATTTTTTAGATTCTTCGTACCATTATGGTAAAATAGAAATTAAGGCACCAATTAGTGAATATTTATTTCCTTTTTCACTACAAGCGTCGCTCTTACAATCGTTACAGTAAATTTTTATTTAGGGGGATCTACATGAGTCAAACAATAGGGAGAATTGAAGAAATTTCATTTTATAGCGCATCACTTCAAGAAGACGTTACGCTTCTCGTTTATTTGCCAGTAAATTACACACCACTGCACAAACATACAGTTGTAATTGCACAAGATGGTAGAGATTATTTTCAGCTTGGTAAAGCGCACCGTGTAATTGAGCGCCTTCGTGAAACTGAAGAAATTGACCGTACAATTATTGTCGGTATTCCATATAAAAATGTACAGGATCGTAAAGAAAAATATTTCCCAAGTGAAGTGAAAAATGCTGCATATATTCGTTTCCTTGCTCATGAACTTGCACCATATATTGATGAAAATTATCCAACGTACCAAATGGGAAAAGGTCGTGTTTTAATTGGTGATTCTCTTGGCGGAACAGTTTCCTTTATGACTGCACTTATGTATCCGCATACATTCGGTAAAGTCGTTATGCAATCACCATTTGTGGATGAGACAGTGATGAACTTAGCAAAAGACTTCAAAGATCCACAAGCATTAGAACTGTATCACGTCATTGGTACAGAAGAAACGGCTGTAAAGCGTACTGATGGACAAGTATCTGATTTCGTAGAACCAAACCGTGAGTTAAATACACTTCTCACAGATAGAAATTTCATTACGCATTACGAGGAGTTTGAAGGCAATCATACTTGGAAATATTGGCAAACTGATTTACCGAAAGCCTTCTCTCATATTCTATCAATGAAATAATAGAGAGCAGTATTCAGAATAATTTGATATAATAGATAAAGAGATTTATTTATCTCAAAATCTAACTAGACTTACAAAGGGAGGAATTGGAACATGAAATTAGGCATTGTAATTTTTCCATCTAAAATGATTCAAGATAAAGCGAACGGATTGCGTAAGCGTTATGACCCGCACTACGCATTAGTTCCGCCACATATTACATTGAAAACACCCTTTGAGACGCAAGATGAACAATTAGAATCGATTGTAAACGAGCTACATACAATCGCAGGTAAAACGAATCCTTTCACCCTTCATGTTGGGAAAGTTGGTTCATTCGCACCTGTTAATAACGTCCTTTATTTTAAAGTAGAAAAAACACCTGAACTTACTTTCTTAAATGAAGAAATGCATGGCGGGTTATTCACACAAGAACGCGAATATGCTTTCGTACCTCACTTAACAATCGGACAAGGCTTATCAGATGCAGAGCATGCTGATGTATTGGGTCGATTACGTATGAAAGATTTCTATTATGAACAACCAATTGATCGTTTCCATCTTCTATATCAATTAGAAAATGGAACATGGACTGTACACGAAACATTCCACCTTGGAAAGGGGAACAACTAATTTGCACGCACAGATTGTACAAACGGACGAACAACTAAGAGATGCATTCTCTGTACGTAAACAAGTGTTTGTAAATGAACAACGTGTCTCTGCTGAAGAAGAGTACGATGAGTTTGAAGAAACTTCAAGACACGTTGTTATATATGACAATGATGTTCCAGTTGGTGCTGGACGTTTTCGCACCCTTGATGGTATAGGGAAAATGGAACGCATTTGCGTGCTAGGTTCCCATCGTAAAAAAGGTATCGGAAAAATTGTTATGGATGCGCTTGAAGCGTATGCAAAAGAAAATTCGCTACCAAAATTGAAACTTCATGCTCAAACACATGCTGAAGATTTCTATAAAAAACTTGGCTATGTAACGAGTTCTGATGTATTTATGGAAGCAAATATCCCGCACGTCGTAATGATAAAAGAATTGTAATTTGAAAGCAGGAGGTGACCCCTCCTGTTTTTTACATTGCTATTTTCTTTTTCTTCCGCTAAAGTTAAATGTTGATGCTATAGTTTTGAAGGTGAACATATGACACAAGAAAAATTTTCACAAAAATCGTTAACACACGCTGATATTCCGCGTGCGACATATCATATTCCGAAAACATCTACCCATTTAATTATGGAAGAAGATGTAGATGCGGCTTATTTCCGCGCTCTCGAACAACAAAATGTTTTTTTAAACGAAAAACAATTAGAAGCCGTGCGCACAACAGAAGGTCCTGTTCTCACACTAGCTGGTGCTGGAAGCGGGAAAACATCTGTTTTAACAACTCGCGTTGGTTATTTAGTAAATGTAAAACAAGTTCATCCACGAAATATTTTATTACTTACATTTACACAAAAAGCAGCTGAAGAAATCCGAAGTCGTGTTGCGAAGTTACCAGGTATGAATCATGCAGCAAGTAGCTATGTTGTTGCTGGTACATTCCACTCTGTTTTCTTAAAATTGCTTCGTAGTCAAGGGTATAATCAGCAAATTTTAGCAAATGAAAAACATAAACAAATTATGATAAAGAAAATCTTAAAAGAATTGCGTTTAAAAGACGATTATGATGCGGAAACGATACTCGCGATGATTTCACTTGAAAAAAACAAATTAAATCGTCCGAAAGATGTAAAAGCGAAAACACCAGTGGAACAAGAATTTAAAGAAGTATATGAACGTTTTGAAGAAGTAAAACAACGATACAATTATATTGATTTCGATGACATCTTATTGGAAACATATTATATGTTAGAAAATAATGCTCCTTTACTAACTCAATTACAACAACGTTTTCACTACATTGAAGTAGATGAGTTTCAAGATACATCGTATGCACAATATGAAATTGTAAAATTGTTAGCCACACCAAGAAATAATTTGTTCATCGCAGGTGATGATGATCAAGCTATCTATGGCTGGCGAGGGGCAAGTCACCAAATTATTTTATCTTTTCCAAAAGAATTTGATAACACAACAATTATTGCACTAAATACGAATTATCGATCCAATCCCTTTATCGTCGGGCTTGGAAATGAAGTTATAAAATTAAATCAAGAACGTTTTGATAAAGAGCTATACTCCGTTCGTGAGGAAGGTGTACAACCTTTTTATGCAAGACCTGCTACGACTCTTGATGAAGCAAATCAAATTTTACAGCTCATTCAAGAAAAAGTGGATAGCGGTGAACGAAACTATAAAGATTTTTGTTTACTGTATCGCACACATTCTGTAAGCCGTTCGTTACTTGATCAGCTTACCATTCATAAAATCCCGTTTATTAAACACGGGGCGAGCCAATCATTTTATGAACATTCTTTAATTAAGCCTGTATTAGATCATTTAAGACTCGTGATTGAGCCGTTTCGACTAGAATCACTTTCAAACATATTGCCGACGATGTATATCGGACGTGATGATTGTATTTCATTTATTGAGCGTGAACAATGGAAATATGGTGAAGGCCGTTTTCCTTCTCTTCTTCATTTCTTATTATTAAATCCGAGCTTAAAACCTTTTCAAGTGAAAAAGGTAAATGAGCGTATTGATTTTATTAAATTTATTAAAGAATTAGAACCGAAAAAAGCATTAAAAGAAATCATTCATGGTAAAGGAAAATATTTAGAGTACTTACAAAGTAACGATCGTTCTTCCTTTACGATGCATAAAGACATACAAGAAGAAATGTTGGAAGAATTAATGGAGTCTGCAACTCGTTTCACCGATATTCCAGCTTATTTACAATTTATTGACGAAGCGATTCAAGGTCAAAAAGAAATGGAAGCATTAAAAACAATGCCGCAAAAAGATGCCGTTTCACTTATGTCAATTCATAACGCAAAAGGCCTTGAATTTCCATGTGTCTTTTTACTTGGAGCGAGTGATGGGATCCTGCCGCATACTTCTTCTTTAAAAGATGCAAATGATCGTGTTACGGAAACTTCTGAAGCATTAGAAGAAGAACGCCGATTACTTTATGTCGCCATTACACGTGCGAAAGAAGAACTTTACATTTCTTCTCCGCAATTTTTCAGAGGAAAGAAATTAGATATATCTCGTTTTTTATATACTGTGCGAAAAGATTTACCTGAAAAGACATCCACTAAATAAGGATGTCTTTTTTTATAATGCGTTATGTACATCCCTCCTATATAAATTCCTTATTTTTATCATAAGAATTAACGTAATATCAACCATATCCCACTCATATTGTAATAGTGTATGTCAGAACTCACGAGAAGGAGTGAACATAATGAGCTGCAATTGTAATGAAGATCATCAACATGAGTGTGATTTCAACTGTGTATCGAATGTTGTTCGTTTTATACATGAACTACAAGAATGTGCAACGACAACATGTGGATCTGGTTGCGAAGTTCCATTTTTAGGTGCACATAACAATGCATCAGTAGCTAATACACGTCCTTTTATTTTATACACAAAAACTGGAGAACCTTTTGAAGCATTCGCACCATCTTCAAGCCTTACTAGTTGCCGATCTCCTATTTTCCGCGTAGAAAGTATAGATGATGATGACTGTGCTGTATTGCGTGTATTAACTGTAGTTTTAGGTGATGGTACCGCTGTACCACCTGGTGACGACCCAATCTGTACGTTTTTAGCTGTGCCAAATGCAAGACTAATATCAACCTCCACTTGCATTACTGTTGATTTAAGTTGCTTCTGCGCTATTCAATGCTTACGCGATGTTTCTATTTAAAACTAAATAATGAGTTAAGCATGGATTGGGTGGCAGATAATTCTGCCACCCAATCCATGCTTAAAGAGTATTCTTATGTAAATTTCTTAAAATTGGGAACTTGTCTAGAACATAGAACCTGTCCTTTTCATTAACTGAAAGTAGAAACAGATAAAGGAGTGAAAAACATGTTCTCTTCTGATTGCGAATTTACTAAAATCGATTGTGAGGCGAAGCCAGCTAGTACACTACCTGCCTTTGGTTTTGCTTTCAATGCTTCTGCACCTCAGTTTGCTTCACTATTTACACCACTATTATTACCTAGCGTAAGTCCAAATCCAAATATTACTGTTCCTGTAATCAACGATACAGTAAGTGTCGGAGATGGCATTCGAATTCTACGAGCTGGTATTTATCAAATCAGTTATACATTAACAATTAGTCTTGATAACTCACCTGTTGCACCAGAAGCTGGTCGTTTCTTCTTATCATTAAATACGCCAGCTAACATTATTCCTGGATCAGGTACAGCAGTTCGTTCTAACGTTATTGGTACTGGTGAAGTAGATGTATCCAGTGGTGTTATTCTTATTAACTTAAATCCTGGTGACTTAATTCAAATTGTGCCAGTTCAGTTAATTGGAACTGTAGACATCCGCGCAGCAGCATTAACAGTTGCACAAATTAGTTAGTAAAAAGCGGTATTTCTAATACAGAAATACCGCTTTTTATATATAATAAAAAACACTCACAGTAGCATGAGTGTTTCATTCTTCATATTGTTTTATTGCGTTCTTCTTTTTCCCACAATTGCATCCCTTTTTCTTCACAAATCCTTGTTGTTGTAATTGTTCTTGATATGCCTGTTGTTGTGCTTGGTGTTGTTGCTGTATATGATACCACTGCTGCAGGTCATATGAATTTTGCCTTGGATTATTGCTCACAGCAAACATCTCCTCTACTGTCAATTCTGTCTATTTACTATATGAACAACTCTTTATTTCCGTTCCCTCATTCTTTTAAACTCCGCTTTTTCTCTTATTATGAAAATATATTATTCTCCCATAAAATATCCTGTAATCGTTTCAATGATTGCTGCTGCTCCTGCAATGGCTAATAATGCAAGTAACGGCTCCGCAACGATAGGAATCCAATTATATAAAACTAATAAAAAAGCACTAACCCATACACCTGTACACCAATAACAGCTTAATAATTCGCCAATCCACTTTCTTAATCCATTACCTTTTACTTTTGTAAACGTTGATACACTTCCATCCGGCTCCGTAATCTCTAATTCATCAATAAATGGTCTTCGCAAAAAGGCTGTTATTTTATCATATACAATTAAACGAGTGAGCCTAAAAGCAGCTAACGCAAAAATAAAAAATAAAAGCCAGCTTGTAAACAGCATAATTCCACCTTCCCTTATCCTCTTTCGCCTATTTAAAAAAAAAGGTCTTGAGATTGTGACCAAATCTCCTCGACTCCAATATCTTATTAATGTAAATACAAACAAGAAGATAAGGAGTGACATTAATGAGTTGTAACGAAAATAAACACCATGGCTCTTCTCATTGTGTAGTTGACGTTGTAAAATTCATCAATGAATTACAAGATTGTTCTACAACAACATGTGGATCTGGTTGTGAAATCCCATTCTTAGGTGCACACAATACTGCATCAGTAGCTAATACACGCCCTTTTATTTTATACACAAAAACTGGAGAACCTTTTGAAGCATTCGCACCATCTGCAAGCCTTACTAGCTGCCGATCTCCAATTTTCCGTGTGGAAAGTGTAGATGACGATAGCTGTGCTGTACTACGTGTATTAACTGTAGTTTTAGGTGACAGTTCTCCGGTACCACCTGGTGACGATCCAATTTGTACGTTTTTAGCTGTACCAAATGCAAGATTAATATCTACAACTACTTGCATTACTGTTGATTTAAGCTGTTTCTGTGCGATTCAATGCTTACGCGACGTTTCTATCGTTAAGTAAACTAAAAAACTATTGGGGTGGTAGAAGCTTTCTACCACCTTTACATATTTAAAAGCCAGCCATACTAATCGATTGGATATCATCTATAGACAACCTAATATCTCTCATACTATTTTGCGGCATAATAGATACAATGCCATTACGATACGACATGATTGATCCAATATAAGAAACTGTAGCCGTTTTTATTCTGCACCTTACTTTCGGAATGTAATGAGGGCGGTTTAATAAAAAATGAATTTTTTCATCATTATTCATATCCTTAAATGATTTATTATACGGGACAGTTCTTACTGGTTCTGGTTCTGGTTCTTGCTCTTCTTTCTCTTCTTGTTCTGCATGTTCTTCTTTTTCCTCTTCTTCTATTTTTTCTTCCACTTGCTGCTCTTCTTGTTGTTCGTGCTCTATTACCTCTTCCACAGCACTGCTTACAATATTTTCTTGTCTATCACTTTGCTCTTTTTGATCTTCATTTTCAAAGTTTGTCAGGATAATCCTTTTTATTTTCGGTGCAGTAAGTTCTAAACTTACTTGCGTGATATATAACAACGGTTTTCCAACTGTTGAACTTTTATTTTTATTCTTCACACTCGTCCCTCCCACTTCCATACGTAGCTGAATAAATCGTGTACTATTATAGTTATATTCATCACGTGGTAAGAACTTTCGTTAAAAATCGTTCTTTCTCAGAACAAATAAAAAGGACAATCTCAGCATTTAGAGATTGTCCTTTAAAAATTAATATTATATTTATCCTAGGATATGATACCCTGAATCAACGTGAATGTTTTCTCCTGTTACTCCACGTGCTAAATCACTGAATAGGAATACTGCTGTATCGCCAACTTCTTCTGGAGTTGTTGTACGACGAAGTGGTGCGCGCTCCTCAATTTCTCTTAAGATTGAGTTGAAATCGCCTACACCTTTTGCAGATAACGTACGAATTGGTCCTGCAGAAATAGCGTTAACACGAATACCGTGTTGACCTAAATCGTTCGCTAAATATTTCACGCTCGCTTCTAATGAAGCTTTCGCAACACCCATAACGTTATAATTTTTCACAACGCGCTCGCCGCCAAGGTATGTTAACGTTAAAATATTTCCGCCTTCTGTCATTACTTTTTTTGCTTCTCTTGCTACAGCTGTTAAAGAGAATGCACTAATATTTTGTGCAAGTAAAAATCCATCGCGAGAAGTATCTACAAATTCACCTTTTAAGTCATCGCGATTTGCAAAAGCAATACAATGTGCTACACCGTGAATAGTACCTACTTCTTGTTTAATTGTTTCAAAGCAAGCTGTAAGTTCCTCGTCATTCGTTACATCACAAGGTAATACAAGTGATTCTTGTCCTTCTAATGTGTCCGCTAATTCACGAACGTTTCTTTCTAAACGTTCTCCTGCATATGTGAATATTAATTTTGCACCTGCATTATGCAAAGAGCGAGCAATTCCCCATGCAATACTTCTTTGGTTCGCAACGCCCATAACAACAAATGTTTTCCCTTGTAATAGTTCCATGATATATCCTCCCAGAAATACTTATACTTGTTATTAGTACCTGATACTATAATTATAGTACCATAAAACCGCTTAAAGGCAAACAAAAAAGTCATTAACAGAAAGTTGTTAATGACTTTTGGTTTCTATAAAAAACCGCTCTAATCCTTCTTCCCAAGAAGGCATTTGTGAAAAACCATTTAATCGTAGCATGTTGTGTTGAAAAATAGAATATTTGGGCCTCGCAGCTGCAGCCCCGAATTCTTCCGTTGAAACAGGTAATACATTCACTTTCATATTTGCATACGAAAATATCTTTTGTGCAAATTCAAACCAAGAGCATGAGCCTCTGTTTGATACGTGGTATGTACCGTATAAAGAAGTATGAATGAGCTTATTAATAACCATATTTAAATCCGCCACATACGTAGGCGAGCCAACTTGATCCGCTACAACAGATATTTCATCTCTTTCTTTTCCTAATCGCATCATCGTTTTCACGAAATTATTTCCATATTTACCATATAGCCACGATGTGCGAACGATAAAATATTTATTATGTAACTCTTTGACGAACTGCTCCCCCGCATACTTAGAGGCTCCATATATATTTATCGGCGCTGGACTATGAAATTCGTCGTATCCATCTGGTCTGGCGCCTTGAAATACATAATCAGTACTAATATAAACTAGCTTCGCCCCTACTAATTGTGAAGCAACCGCTACATTTCTAGCTCCGATTGCATTTATTCTATATGCAAGATCCTGTTCTTTCTCCGCATGATCTACTTTCGTATAGGCAGCACAATGAATAATTATATGTGGTTTTATTTCTTGTACTACTTGTTGTATTCGGGATATATTTGTCACATCTAATAACTTTTTATCAAATGGATATATATCATATTCTTCAGAGTTTAACTCTTCAAATAGTTGCTTTCCTAATTGACCGTTTGCTCCTGTTATGATAACCCTCTCTTTCATGTAACATGCCCCTTACTGGTCTTTTAGTGGTTTCCACCATTCCTTATTCTTTTCATACCATTTCACCGTCTCTTGTAATCCTTGTTCAAACGTATATTTCGGTTCCCAATCAAATTCATTCTTCATTTTCTCTGCATCAATCGCATAACGACGATCGTGTCCTAAACGATCTGTAACATATTCAATGTCTTTTTTTGTTTTTCCTAAAAGAGTGATAATTTGTTCCACAACTTCTACATTTGTTTTTTCATTATTGCCACCTATATTATATACTTCTCCTACACGTCCCTTATGCAGCACAACGTCAATCGCACTGCAATGATCTGTTACATGTAACCAATCTCTTATATTTAAACCATCACCATATAACGGTAGTTTTTTTCCTTCCAGTGCATTCGTAACCATTAACGGAATTAATTTTTCGGGATACTGGTACGGCCCATAATTATTAGAACAACGCGTTACTATAACCGGTAATTGATATGTTTTATAGTAAGATAAAGCTATCATGTCCGCGCTCGCCTTACTTGAAGAATACGGACTATTTGGAGCTAACGGCGTTGTCTCTGTGAACTTCCCCGTTTTCCCTAAAGAGCCATACACTTCATCCGTTGATACTTGCACAAGTTTTATATGCGAATATTTTTTAACTAGTTCTAATAAAGTGACCGTCCCAATTACATTTGTATCATAAAAAGGAATCGGATTTTCAATACTACGGTCCACATGTGATTCAGCTGCAAAATTTACAATCACTTGTACGTCTCGCTCTTTTATAACGTATTCTAATAGCTCTCCATTTTGAATTTCTCCTTTTACAAAAAAGTAATTCGGGTGATTCTGAAGAGATTTTACGTTATTTAAATTCCCGCTATATGTTAATGCATCGTAATTAATAATTTTATATGATTCATAACTTTGTAGCATGTAATGAACGAAATTACTTCCAATAAATCCAGCCCCACCTGTTACTAATATATTCATAAACAACTCTCCTACTTAAAAACTATCTTCATATTCCTCTAGTAATGGCAATATCTGATCCTTATCGGACAATATAGGATCTGTTACTGGCCAAGGAATTGCTAAATCTTTATCTTCCCAAAGTAATCCAGAGTCGTGCTTTGCGCTATAATATTCATCTACTTTATACATAACGATAGTATGCGGGACAAGCGTGCAAAATCCATGCGCAAATCCTTTTGGCACTAGTAACTGCCGATGGTTATCTGCACTTAAAATATATCCTTTCCATTGTTTAAATGTTGGTGATTTTTTTCGTAAATCAACGATAACATCATAAATTGCCCCTTGCATAACTTGAATGAGTTTCGTTTGTGCTTTCGGTTTTTTTTGAAAGTGTAGTCCCCGAATCGTTCCTGCCTTAGCCGAATAAGATACGTTATCCTGTACAAATGAATACGTTATCCCTAATGTTTCTAGCACCTGCTTATTATAGCTCTCTGAAAAAAAGCCACGCTCGTCTCCAAACAACCTCGGTTCTAACAATTTTGCATCGGTAAAATTTGTTTCTACAACTTTCATATTCTCACCTATTCTCCGTTAAACTGTTTCCCAAAATTAATACCCCGTGCTAACGTATTCGCCTTTTGAAGCGAAGCATGAGTTCCCGCATCAGTCCACCAGCCGCTCATTTCATTATAAGTAAGTACCCCTCGTTTTAAATACCAATTATTTATATCTGTAATTTCAAGTTCTCCCCGTGCAGAAGGTTTTAATTCTTTAATATAAGAAAAGACTTTCGAATCATACAAATAAATTCCCGTAACCGCATAAGAACTTTTCGGCTCTTTCGGCTTTTCTTCAATTTCAACTATTTTTCGGTTTTGAATATGTGCTACGCCAAATCTTTCGGGATCTTCTACAGATTGCAATAGCACTTTCGCACCTTCTTTTTGATTTGCAAACTCTTCAACATACGGAAGAATATCATCTGAAAAAATATTATCCCCTAATATAACTACCATACGATCATTCCCGACGAAATCTTCACAAAGCCCTAACGCCTGTGCAATACCGCCTGCTTTATCTTGCACACGATACGTAAAGGACACTCCAAATTCATGACCACTTCCTAAAAAGCTAACAACATCCCCCATATGCTCTTTACCTGTAATAATCATAATATCTGTAATATCACATTGTTTTAGCTTATATACCGCATGATAAATCATCGGATACCGACCAACAGGAAGTAAATGTTTATTCGTTACTTTCGTTATTGGATATAATCTAGATCCAGTACCACCTGCTAAAATAATTCCTTTCACTTTGCATCTCTCCTTTATGATGGAGATAATATATCTTTGTAATGTTCTACAAACACTTTCCGATACTTCTCATATGTATCCGCATCAAACTCATCTCCGTTGTAATGAATACACCATAAATTTGCTTGATTTGGGATACCGATTAAATAACCAGCCCTTTGAAACTCTAAAGACTGTGACACATCATAAAAGTGAAACCCTTGAAACAAATCTTCTCGCCACGGAATATCATACTGCGTTGCCATGAATAAACCATCAATTGCCTGAACTGACAAAAATGGTTGATTACCATAAAAAACCTGATCTAAATTTAATAATTGATAATTCTGTCTTCTATACTCAATCACTTTCCCTACTAAATTTTTTCCTTCCCACCATATCCCGTTATTCGGTAAAAACTGAGCTCCAGCGACTCCTATTAAACCAAGCTTTTCATTTTCTTTAAAAAGAGATATAAGTGTAGAAAACATGTCTCGATTAATAAGATATGTATCTTGATGTATATACACTTTGTATTTCGCTGGATATGAAAGGGCTCGGTTGTATGCACTTGCCATACTTTGCGCATCTCGTATCGGAAAAATTTGCACGACATAACCAGGGGGAACAGAAATGTTTCTTATTTGGCTCTCACATTGTTTGAAAAGCTCCTCATTATTTACACAAACAACGACTAATATTGTATGATCTTTCATTTTTGTCCCCCCTTTTATTCTTCCTTATTTACATCTGACATATAGTGTTCCACAAATATTTTTCGATACTTTTCATAGTTCGTCATATTCACATCAAAATGATAATGGATACACCAAGCATCGCGCTGTACAGGCACACCGACTGTATATCCTGCTTTTTTAAATTCAAACGATTGAGATACATCATAAAAATCAAATCCGTCAAATAAGTCTTCTCGCCACGGAACATCATATTGTGTCGCCATTAATAAACCATCAATACATTCTACAGGAATAAATGTTTTTGATTCATGATACGGTTGTTCTAAACTTGCCATATAAAACAAATCATTCATATAGCCAATGACCTTTCCTACAATTCCACGCCCTTCGTTCCATACACCAGTTGGAGGAACATATTGCGCTCCAACCATCCCAATCATACCAAGATGTTCATGTTCCTCAAATAATTGAAGTAATCCGTATAAAAAGGCTCTATTTATAATAAAAACATCTTGATGTATATACACTTTATACTTTGCTGGATGCGAAATGGCTTGATTGTATCCACTCGTCATACTTTTCGCATTTCGAATCGGCATAAATTGGACAATATATCCTGGCGGTACTAACAATTGCAATATATGTCGCACGCAGTTTGCATACAATTTCCGATCATTTATACATGTAACAAATAATATTGTTTTGTCTGCAGCACTCATAATTGTGATTTTTCAGCTTCAATAATATACTGAAATACAACTGTCTCAGCCATGAAGCCACTTCCAAGACGATATTTTTTACAAATTCCATATAACTCCTCAATAAGCGGCTCATACATTTTATGATCAACATATACACGATCTACTTTACTAATTGAATATCCTGCTTTTAAAAACATTCTTAGCATTTCATTGAATGTAAAGAAACGAATATGTGTTTTATCTAATAAACCATATTCTGTATACGTCCAATTTCCAGCAAGCAAGGGAGCTAATACTGAAATATGAGCAACGTTTGGTATACTTGCTAAAATCACACCATTTTGCTTTATATATGGCTTTACTTTTTCTATTACAGCCCATGGATTAAATAAATGCTCTAATACATCCCCAAATATGACGCAATCAAATTGCCCCTCCTCATAAGGAAGATCTATTTTTTCTATATCCCCTAAAATAACATGATCTAGTCTTTCCTTCGCTTTTTCTGCCGCCTCTGGAAATGCCTCAATTCCTGATACACGTGTACCGTTTTCTTTAATAGCTGCTCCCAATGCACCGCTCGAGCAACCAATATCAAGAACTTCTTTCCATTCCTTTTTTATATGCTTTAATAAATTCGGATTCGCTGCATTATAATAATGCTCGGATTTTTCTTCATATAAAGAACTTTTTTCGCGACTCATTTCACACACTCCTTATGCAAATTGAATTAGAAATATAAATCTCATATGAATTCTATAAAGTGCAGATTTTGTTCATCCCCCACTGATTATTAGCCCACAAATAGTAGTATAAAACCTTTTATTTATATTGGTTACGTTACTGATACTCTAATATATAACCAATCTATTAGAGTTAGAATAACGATAAATCATTTCTAAAAAACGAAACCTATTACACTTTATATGGTTTATCAAAAACTCCCCGAAAATATTTACGGTTATATTCAATTGCAGCATTATTCGGAACATAAGAAGCTGCTAATTCATTGTAATAATACGCTTTATCCTGCTCCCCTAACCTGCTATAACAAATACACATTTGTAAATAGGGTAGCCATGTGTAGCTAGCTGGACTATGGAAAGGACTTTCCGTTGCCATTGGTACTTCCGTTGCAAGTTTAAACCAAAATATCGCTTCATTATATTTTTCTTGTTCCATATATATATATCCTATTCTTGTACAATTCTCTCCTCTAGGGACGCCATACCGAAACGACTTCACACAAGATTCGATTGCCTTCTCCCACATTCCGAGCTTTGCATAGCAATCTCCTAACTTACCACATGCATAAATTTTTTCTTCATACCATCCTTCGTCTTGATTAAGAAATGTTTCATATAGAAGAACTGCATCATCATATTTTTGGTTATCCGTAGATTCATTTGCGTAATAAAATAAATCTCTCGGACTCAATTCTTCTCCTGCCGCTACAGTATTTTGAAAAATTTTCAAATTACGATTTGTTACTTTTTTTTCTTTTTTATGTGTAATAGCAACATTACTACTAAAAACCTCACCAGAAATAGCTAAATACTCATGAACCTTTCCAAACCATTGGAATTGTTTTTCACGCTTTACAAGTCGATTTCTTTTTGTACAATATAAAGGTTTCCCGTTAGAATCCATCGCAAGATGATAAGGCATCGAAACAGCATCAATTTTAGGATCTAATTCTCTTTTTAAAAGTTTCAATGCTTCTTGAGCATCTTCTAATAATACGTCATCTGCATCTAGCCACAATATATACTCTTGCGTCGCTTTTGAAAAAGAAAAATTTCTTGCTGCTGCAAAATCATCAATCCACTGGAAATCATATATGTTAGAAGTGTATTTCTCTACGATTTCTTTCGTTCGATCGACGGAGCCTGTATCAACCACTATAATTTCATCCACAATTTTTTCAACTGTGTCTAAACAACGGGCTATTGTCTCCTCCTCATCTCGAACAATCATACATAGACTAATTGTAATTCCTTGCTTGTTCAACATAATCACCCTCTTCCAAATCAATCATATGTTATACATATACTAAACTTTCCATTTTTTTAAATTGTTCAAGTAGTTTAAGATTTCTTTTCAATAATTCAAATGTCCGTGTCATTTTCTTTCGGTTTTGCATCTACTATATAATGAACGCTTTATGGAGGTGAATTTATGTCAAATAATAATTATTCAAATGGATTAAATCCCGATGAATCTTTATCAGCTAGTGCATTTGACCCTAATCTTGTAGGACCTACATTACCACCGATACCACCGTTTACCCTTCCGACTGGGCCGACCGGGCCAACTGGACCGACTGGACCTACGGGGCCGACTGTACCTACCGGGCCAACTGGACCTACGGGGCCGACTGGGCCAACTGGACCGACTGGACCGACTGGACCGACTGGACCGACTGGACCGACTGGTGACACTGGGACTACTGGACCTACGGGGCCGACTGGTGACACTGGGGCTACTGGACCTACGGGGCCGACTGGTGACACTGGGGCTACTGGACCTACGGGGCCGACTGGTGACACTGGGGCTACT
>NZ_CAJCKK010000026.1:0-66189 GCF_903970865.1 Bacillus sp. ME78 | reverse complement strand
AAATACGATTAATGCTGTTAATACTACTGCTCCACTTGCTGATCCTACGAAGTCACCTTTTGTTACTTGTAATACTTGCTCTTTCATATCTTTCATTCTCCCTTCTTTTTCTTTTGTTACAAAGTTTCTATTATACTAATACGCTTGATAAAAATACGATTAATGCTGTTAATACTACCGCCCCACTTGCTGATCCTACGAAGTCACCTTTTGTTACTTGTAATACTTGCTCTTTCATATCATTTATCCTCCCTTTTTATAAGTTATCTATATGTAATTTCTAAGAAATGTTTATTTCATAGTTTTTATGTTAACGTTACATTAAATTTGATAACGTAACGTTTGTAACATTAATGTAACATAACTATTGTTACGTTGCAATATAATAACGTGAAATTTATTACACTTTTTTTACGTTTTTTTATAAAACTCCCCAAAAACCCTTATTTAATGCACTTTTCACTAAGCTCACGTTTGTAACATTCGTGTAATATTAAAGTCATAAAGTGAAATATAGTCATCCTTCTCTCTATTTTTGTTACAAACAGTTTATTTAGTGACACTAAACCTATCTAATCTTTACTTACTTTTAATATGAGATAAAATACCGTCTTTCCAAGATAAGTTTATATGTTTCCTCTATATAACTATGTATAATAAAAACAAAGAGGTGGTCATTTTGAAATTAATCGCATTAGATATGGATGGTACACTACTATCATCTAATCTTGAAATCTCCAAAGAAAACCTACAAGCAATCCAAACTGCACAAGAAGCTGGTCATATTGTAATGATTTGTTCTGGTCGTGCGAAAGAGGATGCTTTAAAGCTATTGGAAGAATATAAATTATCTCTTCCAGTTGGAGCAAGCAATGGGGCTATTGTTTATGTGGATGGAAAAGTAATTAACTCTCGTTGTATACAAAACGACAAAGTGTACAAACTTGCAAAATTACTAGAATCTGAAGGTTTCCCATATAAGCTATATACGAATAAAGGCGTTTATTCTCCATATACATGGCAAGATCAAGTGATGCAAGCGTTCGAAGAAAATAAGCATGCGCTCGATGTTACATTAGAGGAGCTTGAACGAATTACAGAAAAGCAAAAAAAATCAAACCTAATTACTGATTTCAAAAAAATAGAAGATGTTGTAAATAACCAAGAACTAGAAATATCTAAATTCTTCATTTCAACATTTAATGCAGCGCATCGCGCACAGCTATTAAGCGTGTTACAAGAAGACGCTGATATTATGGTTACAGCATCAGCTCCTACTAACTTAGAAATTATGGATAAGAATGGACATAAAGGAAACGGGCTACAGCAGATGGCAGCTCATTTTAATATCCCTATTGAAGATACAGTTGCTATTGGTGATAATTTTAATGATGTACCAATGCTAGAAGTAGCAGGCTTATCTGTTGCAATGGGCAACGCTGAAGAAGATGTAAAAAAACTATGTGATGTTGTAACACTAACAAACAATGAACATGGTGTTGCTCACGCAATTGAGCAATTTGTATTGAAACAAACTTCATCTAGTAAATAAAAAAAGGACTCTTTCCATTTGAAAGAGTCCTTTTTTTATACATGATGACAAGAAACAAAATGATCATCACCAACATTACGAAATTCTGGTATTGTTTTTTTACAAACATCTGTTGCAAACGGGCAACGTGTATGAAAACGACAACCCGAAGGTGGACTTGCTGGACTTGGAATATCCCCTTCTAGTATAATTCGCTCTCGCTTCACTGTTGGATCTGGTATTGGAACAGCTGATAACAATGCTTTTGTATACGGATGTAGCGGATTGGTAAATAACTCATCACGCGGCGCCGTCTCCACAATTGTACCTAAATACATAATTCCGATTTTCGTACATAAATGTTCTACTACACTCAAATCATGTGAAATGAATAAATAAGATAATCCCTTTTTCTCCTGTAACTCACTAAATAAATTAATAATTTGTGCTTGGATAGATACATCTAGTGCCGCCACAGGTTCATCAGCTACAATGAATTCTGGATTTAATACCATAGCCCTTGCTATTACGATACGCTGACGTTGTCCACCAGAAAACTCATGGGGATACCGGTCAATATGATAAGGAGCTAAGCCACATAACTCCAATACTTCAATTACCTTTTCACGAACATTTTCTTTCGTCGCTAATCCGTGGGCCAACATCGGCTCTCCAAGCGCTTCACCAATTCTCATTCTCGGATTCAATGAGCTAAATGGATCTTGGAAAACGAGCTGCATATTAGGGCGATGTTTTCTCAATTCATCCTTGGATAAAGAATGAACATCTTTCCCTTTAAACTTCACTTCCCCCTCCGTTTTTTGAACGAGACGTAAAATTGTTTTTCCTATCGTTGTTTTTCCGCTCCCTGATTCGCCAACGAGACCAAACACTTCACCTTTATTAATAGTAAAACTTACTCCATCAACTGCTTTTACATGCCCGATCGTTCTACTAAATATGCCACCTTTAATTGGAAAATATGTCTTTAGGTTTTTCACCTCTAATAATGGTTCACTCATTGTTCCGCACGCTCCTCATATAACCAGCAAGCTACTTTATGATTTTCATCATTTACATTTAGATTTGGGGCTTCTTTTTCACATATTTCCATACAATGCTCACAACGCCCACTAAAGTAGCAAAACTCACCTAAACCAACTAAATTCGGAACTTGCCCTGGAATAGAATATAGTTTATCTATTCGTTTTCCCATTACTGGTTTTGATTTCAACAATCCTTTCGTATAAGGGTGTTTTGGATTTTGGAATATCTCTAGTACTGGAGCTTCTTCAATAACTTTCCCGCCATACATAACGACAACGTAATCAGCCATTTCTGCTACGACACCTAAATCATGTGTAATTAATAAGATCGACGTTTTAAATTCTTCTTTCACTTGTCTTAGTAAATCCAATATTTGAGCTTGAATCGTAACATCAAGAGCTGTTGTTGGTTCATCTGCAATTAATAACTTAGGATTACAACTAAGCGCAACAGCAATCATAATACGTTGTAACATCCCGCCGCTCAATTCATGCGGATAAGAATGAACAATTTCATTAGCACGGGCTATGCCAACTTTACGAATTAACTCAATTGCTTTCTTATACGCTTCATTTTTACTAAGTAATTCATGCTCCCTTAGCGTTTCTACAATTTGCTCACCTACAGTGAAGACGGGATTTAGCGATGTCATCGGTTCTTGGAAAATCATCGCAATATCATTGCCTCGTAAACTACGAAGTTCTTTCTCTTTCATTCCTAAAAGACTTTTTCCTTCATATAAAATGTCTCCACCTACTACACTGCCAGATTCAGCAATAAGCCCCATAATAGATAAAGCCGTTACACTCTTCCCGCAACCTGATTCTCCTACTACACAAACCGTTTCACCTTCTCGAACAGCAAAGCTAACATGGTTTACAGCCTTCACTGTCCCTTCCTCCGTTTGAAAGTGTGTTTGTAAGTCTTTTAGCTCTACTACCGCTCTACTCATACCTTCTCACCTACCGTCTCATCTTTGGATCTAACGCATCACGAAGTGCATCACCAAGTAAATTAATTGATACAACTGTTATAAAGATTGCAAAACCAGGCGGAATCCATAACCACGGACGCTTTTGGAAATCAATTAATGAGTTAGCTGCGCTAATCATGTTCCCCCATGATGGCGTAGGTGGGACGACGCCGAGACCTAAGTAGCTTAGCGCGGATTCTCCCAAAATAGAACCCGCAACACCTAATGTAGATACGACAATTAAAATGGGTAAAACATTAGGTATTAAGTGATATATAATTTTCCGGTAATCTTTTATTCCTAACACATCCGCAGCTTGCATAAATGCTTGCTCCCTAAGTGATAAAATTTGCCCTCTTACAAGGCGAGCAAGCCCTGGCCAACCTACTAAACTTAAAATAATCATAATGACATATAAACGATAATCAGACGGTACTTTCCACTCTGATAAAATCGCACCCATTATAATAAGTAACGGTAATCCTGGCATCGACATTAAAATATCTGCAAGCCGCATAATAATATTGTCCACAATACCACGATAAAAACCTGCAATCGCTCCTAATACAGCTCCTAGTATCACTGATAAAACCATTGAAGCTATGCCGATAGTTAATGAAATCCGTCCCGCTTGCATTAGTCTCGTTAAAATATCTCTTCCTAATTGGTCTGTACCAAGCCAATGAGAAAAACTAGGTGGTTTGTTAATTAGTGCAACTTGTATTTTCCCTGATGCATATGGTGAAAAGAAAGGACCAATAAAACAAAATAAAAACATAAAAATTAATGCATACAATCCTACGAGTGCCATCTTATTTCTTTTTATCTTTTTAAGAGCCTGTCGCCACGGTGATGATTCATTTTTCCTTTTCTTCTTTTCTTTTTTCTCTGTAATCGCTGTAACAGTTTCCATCTCATTCCCCCCTTACTTCAACCGAATACGTGGATCAACAACTGCATATACAATATCTGCGAAAAAATTCGAAACAATTGTTAAACAAGAAAGAAACATCGTAAATGCCATTAACACTGTATAATCGCGGAAATTTAATGCCTCTAATTGAATACTACCAATCCCTGGCCAGTTAAAAATTTGTTCAATAATAATCGCTCCTGAAAACAAACCTGGTAATTCAAATGCTAATAACGTAATTGCCGGTAATATTGCATTTTTTAATGCATGCTTATAAATAACCGTCTTCTCCTTCAAACCTTTCGCTCTTGCTGTTCGTATGTAATCTTGTCTTACAACCTCTAACATACTTGTTCTAAAATAACGAGTTAGCGAGCCGACCCCAAGAAGTGTCAAAATAAATACTGGTAAAATCATATGTTTTGCAACTTCTATCACGTAAGCAAATCCTGTTGAATTACTGCCAACATCAATCATTCCACCTATCGGCAATAATTTAAGATCCACTGCGAACACCTTAATTAGAAACAAACCAATAAAAAATGAAGGAAATGACATTGCCGCAAAGATACCAATTGTTACAAGCTTATCGAATAAAGAATGTTGCTTCGTCGCCGAGAATACACCGATAATAAGTGCAATTAGCCAAATAAAAAATAACGCAATAACTGCTACACTAAAAGAATTCCAAATAAATTTATTTAATAATGATGTTACAGGTTCTTGATATTGAAGCGAGAAACCAAAATCTCCTTGCAATGCATTACCTAACCAATGAAAATAACGCTCAATAATTGGCTTATTTAATCCATACAATTCCCTAAGCTCTGCTGCTCTTTGTGGTGTAATCTTAGGATTTGAATCAATATAATCCCCCGGAAGAAGTGCAAACAGGAAGAAAATAACAATTGATGTTCCAAATAGTGTAGGAATCATTTGTAACAACCTACGAACGATATACGTCTTCACCCTTTTCCTCTCCAATCTTATGCTTAAAATAGAAGAACATTTTTTCGAATCAGCATATTACTAGCTGAATGAAAAAATGTCTTCTACTTATACATTCTTCTCGTTATTTTTCAATAGATAATACTGGCGAGTTCGAACTAATACTGTCATACTTCTCAGGATCAATTCCTTTAATGTTTCCATTGTAAGCTGTGATGACTCTACGATAATTCAATAAAATTACTGGCGGATCATCACTTAATTCTTTGTATAGTTCTTTATAAATCGGTTTACGTTTTTCAATATCTACAGTTTCAAGTCCCTTTTTAATTAATGCATCTACTTTTTCATTTTTATATCCTAGGGTATTATCATCACCATCCGAGGAGTAGCCACCTACAGTTTCACTTGGATCTGTTGTAATTGGTGTTGCAACAGAAGCTAAATCATAATCTCCTTTTTTTACTTTTGACAGCATCGTATTAAAGTCCATAAATTCAGGGTTAAATTCAACGCCTAATTCTTTATAGTTCTCTTTTGCAATCGGAATAAATAAATCACCGTCTTTTGCCGAGCTTGCACCATAATACGTTAATTTAAGCTTTTGACCATCTTTTTCACGAATTCCGTCTGAACCAGCTTTCCATCCAGCTTCATCTAATAATTTCTTCGCCTTATCTAAGTTATATTCGTACTTATTAATCCCCTCTTCTGTATAAGCCCAAGATGTTGGATGAATTGGAACATTAGCTACTGTACCGTATCCTTTAAAAGCTGTATCTACATACTTTTTACGATCCAAACCATAAATAAGAGCTTGACGAACTTTCTTATCTTTTAAATACGGTTTTTTACTATTCATTCTTATATAACTAAATGAAGAAGCCGTCTCTATTTCAACATTTGCAAACTGCAAACTCTTCACTTGTTCTAAAATTTCATCCCCATAACCTACTCCTGTATAATCTATCTCACCTGTTTGGAATAATTGGAACTTGGTATCCGGTGAAGTAATTTTATAAATAAAGTTTTGAATTTTTGGTTTACCTGCATAATAATTTTCATTTGCTATAAAACGAACTTCCTGTCCTGGTATATACTTTTCGAACTTATATGGCCCCGCAGCTATCGGTTTTCCATATAACTCTTTTAAATAATCTAAACTAGTATTTTGTTTATACTCTTTTCCATAATAAGCTTTCGATAATACTGGACCACCTAAAGCAATTAGCGCTTGTGAGTTAACTTTTTCAGTCGTAATTTTAATTGTTTGTGGATCAACAACTTGAATTCCTTCAATAGACGTCGCTTTTCCTTCTTTATATTCTTTTCCACCTTTAATTACATATTGTGAAATATCATCGCCGCCTTCATATGCTTTATCATGTAGAAGTGTTAATGTAAATGCTACATCGTCGGCAGTTAATGGCGATCCATCACTAAATTTCAAGTCTTTACGTAAATGAAATGTATATGTTAATTGGTCTGAAGAAACATCCCACTTCTCAGCAAGATCCGGTATCGGTTTTCCTTGTTTATCTGTTGTAACAAGAGAAGCAAATATAACCGATGTCACATTACCATCCCAACCATTCTCTTGAAAGTAAGGTAAGAAAACTCCCCCAGGCTTGGAGATACCTGAAATAAAAGTATCTTTTCTATTTTTTGCCTTATCAGGCACCTTTGTCTTATCTGTAGCAGCAATCTTTTCAACTTTTACATTTTTTAAATCCTGCTGTTTAACCGGCTCTGTAGAAGCCGAGTCCTCCTGTCCCCCACAAGCAGACAACAGAAGCGAACTACTCATTAATACTGAAAATACACCAGCCCATTTTTTTGTCTTTTTCTTCATTGTCCCCACCCTAACTGTTTAATAGTTATACCCTTTGAACTTATTAGCTTATGTATGCCTCCCACAGCACATTTATAGCCAATCGGAAAAGTCGGTTTTAATCAGAAAAAAATAGATGTTTTTGAGGGGTAACAATCTTATTCCGACTTTTCCGGTAGACTTTATGGTTATTAGCTTATATCGTTCAGTATATTTTGTCAATTCTTTCTAAATAAATATTTTTATAATTTTTCCAAAATTATAACTCTATCCTTATACTTTAAGAAAACTCAGCTATAATTCGTATTAAAAACTTAAAAATCTACTTCTATTTCTTCAGCATGAAACATAGAATACTAATAACCAATTACCAAAAAGGGGGCGAAAATATGGACAACCTATTCCAATACGTCCTGCACTACGTATTATTAACAATTATGATAGTCGGGGCGCTATTACTATTCCCGTTCTTCCCAAAGTTCGTCCTCTTTTTAGCTTTTTTTATCATGCTCGGGATCGCTATTATAATTTCAACAAGAGAAGATGCCACGCAAAAAGAGAGCAGAGTTCAGCGCGTAAAGCTGTAACTTTGCTCTCTTTTCGTTTTCAATCACTAGTCTCTGTTACACATATTTATCCCGCTATTTGCCGGGCAGTAACCCCCCCACTGATTAAAGTTTCACTTTATCTCTCGGGAAATAATTAGCCTTTGTTTTTGTGATTACTCCTATTGAAAAGCCACTAATGACATTTATTTTTCACCTTATCATTTCATACGCTTCACAAGCTATGCAAATTGAGGAACACGGATTTATCTAAGTTACTGTTTCACGTGAAACACATCGCTTCATTTAATCTTTAAAGCAAAATATCATTATGAAAAAGCCACTTCCTCCAACAAAACTGAAAGGAAGTGGCTTTCTACTCTTTACTCCACAATATTCTCTAACTCACTATATAACTTCGCTCGTAACAACTCTTTCATCGTTTTTTCCTCATATAATTTTTCAAGTCTTTCAACATCAGCTACATGTTCCATTTCACATTCTATTGCATATATATCTTCTTCTACATGCATTAACTCATTTTCAATCTCTTCAAGATTCCTAGCTTTTTTCTCTTTTACTGGAACCATTTCAACACTCTTTCTCCCTTGGCGTTTCTGCTTTATTACTTGCTTCTCAAGCTTTTCTTCCCATTTTTGACGAGCCCATGCATAGTTTCCTGCAAACTCAAATAATTTACATTCATCAATCCAGTACGTCTTTTCAAATAACTTATTTAAAAAATAACGATCATGTGAAACAGCTAGGATTGTTCCATTATATTGCTCAAGGGCTTCCTCTAAAACTTCCCTTGATTCAATATCAAGATGGTTTGTCGGCTCATCTAGAATTAGAAAATTGATGTCTTGATACATAAGTTGCGCAAGTCTTAACCTCATTTTTTCTCCACCGCTCAGTTGCGTTACTTTCTTAAATACTGCTGGACCATAAAATAAAAACTTAGCCAATATATGTCTTGCTTCTCCTTCTGTTACAGCTACATACTCTCTAAACGCTTCCAATACATTACTCTTCACATTTCCATACGTATGCTGTGATAAATAACCAATCTTGACACTACTACCAATTCGAATTTCACCAACGTCTGGATTTATTTCTTTTAATAGTAGTTTTAATAATGTAGTCTTTCCTGTACCATTACGACCAACGATAGCCGCACGCTCTTGAAAACGAACATGTAAATTCGCTTGTTCAAATAAAGGTCGGCCAGCAAAACCTTTACTCACTTCTTTCATTACAACAACATCTTTCCCGCTTCTCTCTTGCCCTTCAAACTGAAGACCCATCTGTTTTCGTTCTAAAATTGGCCTCTTTAATTTCTCTATACGTTCTAACGCACGTTCCATATTTCTCGCTCTTTTATGCAATCCTTCATTCGGAGGGTTCGCTTGATTTGCCCATTCACGTAGACGCTTAATTGCTTCTTTCATTTTCTTTATTTTCTTTTGTTGCTCCTGATAAGCTTGAAACTCTTGAAGTAATCTTTCTTCCTTCTCCTCAACGAACTGAGAATAATTCGTATGGTACACGTGAATCTCTCCATCTTCCAAATCAAAAATTTTCGTTACAACTTCATCAAGGAAATAGCGATCATGTGAAATAACCATAACTGTTCCAGTGTATTCTTTTAAAAATTGCTCTAACCATTCAACTGCAAATAAATCTAAATGATTTGTTGGTTCATCTAATAGAAGTAAATCTGGTTTCTGCAATAGCATATATGCAAGGCTTACTTTCGTCTGTTCTCCTCCACTTAATTCTGTAAATACTCTTGAAAATAAGTCTGTCACTTGTAAGCCATTTGCTACCTTCATTATATTTGCTTCTATTTCATAACCACCAAGAAATGCAAATTTTTCTTGAATTATTCCGTACCTCTCCATTAGCTTTTGCAAAGAAGATTGTTCCTGTTCCTCCGCCATATTTTTTTCTAGAGCATGCATTTCTTTTTCTAATTCCTTTTCTACTTTAAAAGCGGAACTCAATACATCATATACAGTCAGGACCTCATCAAACTTCGGAATTTGTGCGACATGACCAATACGTGTACCTTTCTTCATATGGATGGCTCCTGCATCCAAACTCTCCATTCCCGTTAGAAGCCCAAAGATTGTTGTCTTCCCACTACCGTTACGCCCAACTAACCCAACACGTTCACCATTCTTTATTTCAAGCGATATATTTTCAAATATGATGTTTCCACCAAAAGATTTCTTTACATTATTTACACTACAAATAGTCATTTTCCGTACTCCTTTCAATATAAAAAACCATGAGAAAGAAACATTCCCCATGGTTTTTCGGCATAGAAAAAGGAAGCCAAATAGCTCCCTTTTCACACGTTTATTAAAAATGGGTGAAGAGATTTCTATCGTTCAATAGTCACTATGCAATTGTTAAAAAAGGGCATACGTATCCCGTTAACAACTACATCATGAAAAATCGCACGACAAAAATAGATAAAATCTAAAAATTTGGCACGTGCAGCTAAAGAACGTTTCATCTCATTCACCCCTTTCGTACGGAATTTAATACTTACTTCTTTATTATACTTTCCAATTTCATGTTTGAATAGTCATTTTTCTGAAAATAATGAAGATAGACTAAACATTTCAATAAGTGACATCAAATCTTACAAAACTGTTATGTTCACGTAATGGAAAGCGATAGTACGAAAAGATGCCTCCCTATACAATAAAGATGTAAACAAGAGAGACAAACAAAAGGAGGAAACAAACATGATGAAAGAAATCGTAAAAGCAATCTTTGAGGTATTAGTGAACGGACAAGCAGTTGTAAAAGAACTAAATGAACTATAAAAAGGAGTGAAGAAATATGATGAACATGGTGAAAATGATTTTACACGCTTTAGTCGATGCAAAAGCAGTTAGCCAAGAATTAAACCAACAATAAAAAGGGGTATATGAATATGAAGAAAGCCATTATTATCATTGCAAGCACAGCAATTACTTTATACACAATAAAAAATAGAAAAAAGAAAAATAATGAAAATGTTCTATATTATCCATACACACTATTAGAGAAAAAATAAAAGACAAGGTACCCTATCGTAATGAGGATATCTTGTCTTTTATTTTTTCCATATTTCCTTTAGAGGATTTCCTTCTCCTTTTCCCGAATGTATTAAGCGGGATTTTTACACATATTTTAAAGGGGCATATATACAAATGGATACACAACAACTATATTTTTTAAACGATATCGGTAAACAAAAACCAGAAAGTATTCGGAATAGAAGCGCTGCATGTCCATTTTGCGATAAAGAACATTTAACGGATATTTTAGCAACTGATGGTTCTATTATTTGGTTGAAAAATAAATTTCCTACATTACAAGATACATTTCAAACAGTGTTAATCGAAACCGATAATTGCGAAGATCATATCGCAACATATACAGAAGAACATATGCGGAAATTAATGCAATTTTCTATTCAACATTGGTTACACTTACAGAAAAACAAGGAGTTCGCATCTGTGATTTTATATAAAAATCACGGTCCATTTTCAGGTGGAAGTTTGCATCATGCACACATGCAAATTATCGGAATGAAATATGTAGATTATCTTGAAAATATTGAAGAGGAAAATTTCCAAGGAGTAATTGTTCAAAAAAATGAACGCATTGAGCTTAATATTTCAAAGCGTCCCATTATCGGCTTCACTGAATTCAATATAATCATTGATAATATTTCATATATAGATGAAATAGCAAATTACATTCAGCAAACTGTACGTTACATACTGACAGATTTTCATAAAGGATGCAGTAGTTATAACTTATTCTTCTATTACTTAAATGGAAAAATTATTTGTAAAGTTGTTCCTAGGTTTGTCGTTTCACCGCTGTATGTAGGATATAAAATACCTCAAGTTTCTACAAAACTAGAAGACGTAAAAATACAACTAGCGGAGTATTTCACAAAATGACACGATTATCAAAAAAAATAGAGTAGGTATCAAAACCTACTCTTTTATTACACCTTTATTTCGATAGTACACATCTTCTAATCCGATGTTATACTTCATGTTATTATCCGTCCACTCCGGCCCTAAATTCCCTGGCCATCCAGATGTATTCGCTATATATTTCAGTAATGCAAAATCAGTCAAACCTTTTTGCACCCCGCGCTTATATCCTTTCATCAAATGCGGCATTGCAATTTGTGCATTTGTACGTGGATCTTTTAGCTCATCATCAGTTAAATGTTCTGGTGCAAGCCCGCCGCCGCGGTGTAGTTGAAACAATCCGAATGAAGTTCCATTATCTCCAACACTCCTTGGATTTAATCGACTTTCATGCTCAGCAATTGCAAGAGGTATCCATTCTGGAAGATTTACTTTCTTCGCTTCCTCTATAATGATTTGTTTCACCTGTTTTGCTTCTTCTGAATCAACATAACTTGTTCCATTCACTAGCTTATCCATTCCTTCAGACTTTCCTTGGAAATATAAATATACTCCAAGAACAACTAAAAATCCTACAAAGAATTTCTTCACTACCTCTACCTCTTTCTCCGCTGAAATTTGTCCCCTTTCAGCCTTCCCTTTACAATTACCTACATTCTATTACTCTTTTATCATAGCAAATAACTATACATATTATCATCATGCTTTAGACCGATTTTGTGAAAAAACAGCTGGTAAATACGTGCAAAAATGTAACTTTCATAGACTATAACGTATTTATTGTATATAATTGTAAACTGAACTCTATATATAGAATAGGAGCATACAAAATGAAAAAATGCCTAACACTCTTGTTCAGCATTTTACTACTCATCCCTACCTACACCTCTGCACAAACATCATCAAAACCAAAAGTACTTGTTTTGTATAGTACACAAGACGATAAAGTTTCAAATAATGTCCAAATCCTTAATACTCAATTAGGACATTTTACAAATGATATAACCGTAAAAAACTTAAAAGAAGCAACTTCAATTAATAACGTGTCCTCCTATACACATATTGTTTATATCGGTGAAACAAAAGAAGCGTTTTCTAATGAAACGAAACAATTTCTAGAAAACTTCTCCGGCCCTGTATTAGTATTAGGACAAAATGTTGAACAATTATCTAACCGTTTTTCTTTCATTACATTGAAGAGCGACGATATACGAGTTAATAAAATTGAATATCCAGACAAGAAGCTAAAAAACATCTTAGAAGAGGAACGATTAATTCAATCGTTTGATACAAATGGAACTGTGCTTGCTAACGCTTTAAGCTCAAATAACACTAATCCACTAATCGTTCAGCATGAAACATCTTATTATGTTGCAACACCTAATCTCTTTGACTGGATGTCTCATTACGTCGGTGAAATGTTATTTTCTTATTTCGGCCAAAAACCAACGACGAATAAAGTTGAAGCTTATTTACGTCTTGAGGATGTTCACCCAGCAGCGGATATAAATCAATTGAAAGAAATTGCTCAGTTACTAAAAGAGAAAAAGATCCCTTATATAATTACTGTTATTCCGGTATATAAAGATCCAGATACAGGAAAGATAATACATTTAGAAGATAAACCAGAACTAGTCGATCTTTTACGATCTATGCAAGATGATGGTGCAGCAATTATTATGCATGGTTATACTCACCAATTTTATGACAGCGAAACAGGTGAGGGCTTTGAGTTTTGGGATGTAAAAACAGATCAACCAATTCGCCAACCGAAGCATGAAAAACCGAAGACAAAAGATGACTTTCCAAATATAGAGGCATATAACCAATATGTAAAAAAAGGGGAAGAGTTTGAGGAAAAATATACGAAAGATCATATCGAAAAAGGAATTCAAGAACTTGTAGCTGCTAAACTATATCCTGTTGCCTTTGAAGCACCTCATTACACGATGTCTCAAAAAGGATATGAAATATTATCAAGATACTTTTCAACTTATGTAGGACAACTACAGTTAAATGATACAACTTGGAAATCCATGCACTCACCATATTATACAAGTACTCCGTCATTTTTACATGGAATGAAACTATTGCCTGAAACAGTCGGATTTATTGAAGAAGATAAGCCACAAACTATTGCTAAAATGAAAGAACGTGCTCTATCTGTTTCTAAATTATCCGATGGGATTATTGGAGCATTCTATCATCCTTACTTAGGTGTGAAACCATTAAAAGAAGTATTAAAGGATCTAGAAAGTATTCCAAATATAGAATGGATTGATTTACAAAAGGAAAAGAATGAAGTAAAAATGAAAGATATTCATATTACGACGAATAAAGACGGCATTCACGTTGAAAAACCAACCAGTGCGAATGACATAATTGATTATATAAAGCAATATGGCTTCTTCCTTATACTAGGGTTCGTTATCATTGTCTTTCTTTTATTATTAAAACGTGCGAAAAAATTAGAATCCTAATACAAAACCACCGAGCGGAACGCTTGGTGGTTTTTTGTCCTATATCAAACCGTGGCATTTTACTAAATAAATTCAACTTTTACTTTTTCCGTTACATGATTAAAACTATAATTCTCCTATCCTTTCAAATAAAATCGACTTGTATTTTCATATATTGTTTCTGCGACCTTATCAATGGATATGTTTTTTATAGAACTAATTTCCTTTAATACCTCTCGAATCATTCTTGGATGCGTTATAACACCCTCTTGAAATTCCCACGGTCCATCTGTTTCTACCATCATATATTCAAGCGGATAATACGAAACGATTTTTCTAATCTTCTCCTTATGTAAAACATCCGGTGTAATCGAAATATAATAACCATTTCTCATCATCCGTTTCATTGTTTCATCGCTTCCTTTAAACCAATGGAAGTGTGCACGTGAAACTTTATATTTCTCTAGCAAATCACATACAATGTCAGCATCTTCATAAACTGCGTGTAATACAATCGGCAAATTATACTTACTAGCTAGTTCTATAAATTTTTTCAATACAGCTATGTATGGATCTGCAGCAATTCTTTCATCTTCTTTTCTCAAATAATAGGGCAAACCTACTTCACCAATCGCAACAATTTCCTCTGCGTTCTGTTCAATAAGTTGATAAATCTGTTCACACTCTTCTTTATGAATCTGTTGCTCTGGATGAAACCCTATCGCTGGATATATAAAGGGATACTTCTTCGCTAAAGATAACGTTTCCTTACAAGATTGATAATTCATAGATACCGCAATAAGCCCCTTTATTTCCTTACTATTTTCCACCTCTTTTAGTAATCTGCTCTTCTCTTCATCCTTATATTGATCAACATGTATATGACTATCAATCCATTTCATCTTTATGCCCCCATAAAAAAAACAAGAAAGGACTTCCTTTCTTGTTTTAGCATCTATATTATTTAACAATTAAGTTTGTTATGATATCAAATAATCCAATACACACTACGGCAACAGTAAAGTAGCTACAGAAATCTTTAATTGGTAACTTCACTACTTCTTCTTTACGCATCCCATTTTTCTCCCTTCTTACTAGATCCCTAATTATTTTTCTATCTGTATCTATTATGCAAAAAATATGACAAATTTACTATCGAATTAACTTACGTAAACCTTACAATGTTGTAAGGTTTAAAAAAGATCCCCATCTTTATTCAGATGAGGATTATTAAAAATTAGTTGGTTTTTCATTCTTCATTACAAACAGAAAGTAATACATTGAGACTTTCTAGTTACACTATATGAAAATTACTATCTTTTAACTATCGAATTACATTACAGAAGGCTTACATGTTTGTAAGTTATGTGTAATGTAATTCGATAGTTCTCCTTACTTATATTTCGTACAATAAAGTTAGAAAGTAAGCCAAATAAGAAGAACAATCACATAACCAAATTACATTGCTAGTAGCTACTCTTCTTATAGCTTTCACCCATGCTACTACAATGTACCCCCTTCCCCTTTATATAACAAAAAAGCCTTAGTCTATATGGACTAAGGCTTTTTTGTTAACCTTAAAAATACCCTTACCCAGTATTTTTATTTTCGACAAAAAATAGCTGGGGGTATATTTCGCTATCTCACCGTTAAAAGTTTACTCTTCGCATTTATAGGAATATTTGCAACCTCAATCTCTTCAATGGACTCACCGTAACGCCCTTTTGCAAAAACCTTTAATGCTTCATCTCTCTTTAACATATGCTTAACCGTTTTCTTTATTTTCTGCTCTCTACCACGTTCATCAAATGCAATAAATTCATATTCATACCACTCATCACCGATATGCTGACCAATTGTATTCACAACCGTATAGTATTCTTTCGTCTTATACAGTGGATTATATTTATCGATAACCGGTCCAAGTTTCGTAGGCAGTAACATTACTACTATCACTATCATCGCTATTATAGTAGTGATCATTTTTTTCTTCATAATAAACATTCCTCCTCTGCAGGATATATATACATCCATTTTAAAAAGGGGGAATAAAATCTACTATTGAATCTCATTACATTACACTTACATTTTTGTAAGAATTAAAAAAGGTGAACGAATTTACTCGTTCACCTTTTAGCTTGCTTTAAAGCCACCGCCAAGTACATCACGTACATCATGTATAACAACGAAAGCATCTTCATCTACCCGGCTAATAACTTGTTTTAACTTAACAAGCTCTTGTTTATTAATAACAACATATAAAACTTCTTTATTTTTACCAGTATATCCGCCGCGCCCTTCTAATACAGTAACACCGCGTGTCATATTTTTCGTAATAGCTTCACGAATTAAATCTGGTTGATTCGAAATAATCGTAACAGCCGTTTTTGTGTCCATTCCTTCTACAATGAAATCAATCACCTTCGCTCCAATGAACACAGCCACAAGTGTATACATCGCCTTTTCTTGCCCTATTATAAATACAGAACCAGCAATTACAACAATATCAATAATTAGTACGCCTTTCCCTACACTCCAACCTAAATATTGATTTGCTAACTGAGCTAAAATTGCTGATCCTCCCGATGTACCTCCGGCTTTGAACATACAGCCTAATCCAATACCCACAAATAAACCAGCAAATAAAGCTGCTAATAATGTATCACTATTTACATGATACTCAATATGTTCTGTAACGTATAAAAACAAAGATGTTTCTACAATCCCTAAAATTGTATAAATCATTGTTTTCTTATCAAAAAATTTATAACCAACAGCTAGTAAAATTGCATTTATAGCAAAGTTCACAATTCCTGGTGACCAATCAAATAAGTAGTACGTAACAACCGTTAAACCAATAATTCCACCTTCCGATAAACGGTTTGGAATTGCAAAGTAATTAATACCAATTGCGAATAATAATGAACCAATTGTAATTAGTGTTATTTCCTTTATACGTTGATTAACCATAGTTCATACCCTCCCCCCATTTGACATTGTATCACTATCTCCTAGAGGTTTAGAAGTGGTTTTTATTCCGCATTTTCCCTCTTAAAAATTGAAATATTATGTTTAAACAGAGGGTTGATTAATTATTCATATTTGCTCTAACTGCACGGACAAATCGCTCCACATTCCCTTTCTGAATATACTTAGCGCGAATGGTTTCATGACTACAAGTAAATTCAAAATACGGATGAAAATCTATGCTATCTATATGCAAATATGAATACTCTTTAAATGTTGGAGAATAGTACGGAAATTTCCCGTAAAAAAGGAGACGTCTAGTAGTGGCAACAAAAACCCCATGTTGATACGATAATATAAAATTATCCTTCTCAAATATCCCTACCACAAAAGCCAGAATCTTTTCATCATCATCTACATACTTTTTCATACTCGATAAAAGTTCATTCATGCATATTCCTCCAAATTCTATTCACTGCATTAACACTTGAAAAGAATCCATGGATTATTACAGACCGGTTTAACTCCTTTATAAAGTATGAAACGCGTTTCCTGTCAAAGATATTTCAAAAAAATAATCCGTTATGCGATTATACACATAACGGATTACGATTAAACTGTAGAGCGTTCCACAAGTTCGTATGGAATTTCCAGCTTTTCTTGTTCAGAACTCTCGTCATTCACTTTTCTATGCAACATTTCAAAAGCAGTTTTCCCTATCTCCTTTAAATTTTGATCAATAGTTGTCAATTGTAACACTTGCGAGATAGGTTGATTATCAAAGCCAATAATCGCTAAATCCTCAGGAACTTGAATCCCTAATTTTTCAACTTCTGTCATAACCCCAATCGCAACTTCATCACCTGCTACTATTAATGCTTCAGGAAGATCCTGCATCTCTTTTAACTTATGAGCCACTTTTACACCATCTTCTAGTGTAAAACATTCTGTAAAAATCCATTCTTCATTAACCTCTTCGTCTATAGATTGCAATTGCTGTTTATAAACATCAAAACGTTTTTGGCTACTTGGCCCTAATTTCCTTCCCGTGCAATAACCAATTTTTTTATAACCTTTCTCAATCAAATAATCCATTCCTAATTGAAAGGCCGCTGAATGATTCGTATATACACTTGAGATGTTTGAAATATCATTGTCTTCACAAGCAATTATTGCGCCGTAAGAAGCATATGGTTCTATCGTTTCCCAATCATTTGCACGTGAACAAATAATAAGACCATCCAATTGTT
This sequence comes from Bacillus sp. ME78, assembly GCF_903970865.1. Taxonomy (NCBI): domain Bacteria; kingdom Bacillati; phylum Bacillota; class Bacilli; order Caryophanales; family Bacillaceae; genus Bacillus; species Bacillus sp. ME78. Next base: position 47,775 of record NZ_CAJCKK010000026.1, on the reverse strand, counting down.
TTGTTTTTAACATATGTAAACTTTTCATTTCTTCTTTTTTATTATAATTCGTTTGGCAAAGTAGCACCCTGTAATTATGCGCTAACGCAGTCTCCATCATTCCGCTCACCATCGCATCAAAACACGGATGATTAATATACGGTAAAATCACACCAACAATATTCGTTTTTCCTTTTGATAAATGAACAGCATTTGCGTTTTGCGAGTAATTCAATTTCTCAACTATCTCTATAACCGCTTTCCTTTTTTCTTCACTTACATATGGGTGATCATTCAACACTCTCGAAACAGTCGTAACTGAAACTCCCGCCATCTTTGCAATATCTTTAATATTAGCCATACACTCACCTCTACCTTTAACTTAATGAATCTCATGAACATATGTCAAATCTTCTTATCATTACACCTTCATTCGTTTCTCTTACAAAAGTGTAATTTTTCTGTAAGCTAATTCGATAGTTACTTTCCGCAACATTTCATACAATTGAGTCAGAAACAGGGTAACAACTATTCGAAAAGGAGCGGATTAATATGATGAACAAAATGAAAACGAACAATTTCTTAAATACAATGGGCATGGTATTTTCCGCTCTTATCGACGCAAAAGCTGTTGCTTCTACATTAAACAAGTAAGGAGAATATATTATGAATAACATCACTTTTAACAAATTAGATTTTTTAGGACTAGCTAGTGGCTCGCTTCTTCTTACTGCTTTTATTTACGCCGCTACGCTTGTATAACTTTGTGTCCCCTTTCCCCTTTATTATAAATAGTAATAGAAAAGACGACCGTCTATGCCCGGTCGTCTTTTCTTATTTTTGATTTGATTGCAAAGCTTCTTTTAACTCCTCAAACTTCTCATTTAATTGATCTGTCATCATTTTCATAGCGGTTTTTCGATCTATTTGTTCTCCAGCCTCAATTTGAATTGGATCTCCAAAAATCAATTGTGCCTTTTTCCCCTTTATTAATTCTTTTACACTTGATGGACCAACATAAGCTGCTGGTACTAACGGAACATTAGAACGCATCGCAATTGTCACAGCACCCGCTTTTAATGAAACATCTTCCGCTGATCTTGTTCCACTCGGAAAAATCCCTACTACCTTTCCTTCTTTTAATAAACGTGATGGAATTTTAAGTGTACTTGGTCCTGGATTCGCACGATCTACAGGGAATGCATTTACATTTTTAAAGAACCAATTTTTGAATTTCCCTTCAAATAATTCTTTTTTGGCCATGTAATGAATTTGAGTTGGATACATCCCTGTAGCTAACATTAATACATCCATAAAACTTGTATGTGTACATGCAACAACATACGGTCCACCTTCTGGTAGCTTTTCTCTTCCTTGTACTTCTACTTTCCCAGCTGTTTTAAATATATATTTCAACAAAAATGTAATTGGTTTGTACATTTATTTCGTTCCTTTCTAAACATCCGAAGTATAATCATATTCTTACAATAATTATAACACTAAGTTTTAGGAGTTGGTAATAAAATTAAGGATGAATTGTTAAATTTCAATTCTTACAAAAGTGTAATTTTCTTGTAAGCTAATTCGATAGTTACTTCTTACTATATTTCATACAATTAAGTCAGAAACAGGGCAACAATTATTCGAAAAGGAGCGGATCAATATGATGAACAAAATGAAAACGAACAATTTCTTAAATACAATGGGCATGGTATTATCGGCTCTTCTCGATGCAAAAGCTGTTGCTTCTGCATTAAACAAGTAAGGAGAATGTATTATGAATAACATTACTTTTAACAAATTAGATTTTTTAGGATTAGCTAGCGGCTCTCTTCTTCTTACTGCTTTCATTTACGCTGCTACGCTTGTATAACTTTGTGTCCCCTTTCCCCTTTATATAGAAAAAGACGACCGTCTATGCCCGGTCGTCTTTTTAATTTTTTCTTTCTTTCAATTCTTTTAAAAGCTGTATCAGCTCAGCTTGTTGTTTTATCTTTTTACGACCATTTCGATTAATTGCTGCAAGCTCACAGGCAACTCCGACGGCGAAGAAAAACAATAAACTTTCTAACATGTGAAATCCTCCATTTGCCTATTAAACAGCTTGACGTAATTGTTCTTCTTGTAAAACTCTCTTATTTATATTTTCTTCTTTTCTCTGGCAAACGTTATTGCGAATAAGCGCTGCAATAACAAGTACAGTCCCTATAATATCAAACATTGTGATCTGATACCCTTGCATCATCATAATAACTAAAGTCGTAATTGGTACAAAATTAATAAATAAAATCCCATTAATGGATGATAAAATTTTCACACCATAGTTCCAAGCAAGTAGCGCTACAATACCTGGCAATGTCATCATAAATAACAAATCATACTTCACAATAGAAATCGTTCCCATACTAGGAACTGAAACATATCCAAGCGACGTAATAATTACCGTTATAATTCCTGTAACAGTCGTACCGAATACACACGTCAACGTAGAATAACGTAATGTTGACCAATCACTACACGTTTGACCACCCATCGTATAAATAACCCAGCCTACAACACCAATAAATATAAATGCTAATGAGAACATATTATCTTTCAATGTTACAAAGAAACTCATGTCACCTTTTGTAATAACAAACACAGCTCCTACAAAAGCAATAACCATACTCGTTATCATATACTTCTTCGGTTTTATATGCTTATATCCCCATAAAATACAAATAGAAATCATCGGCATAAGTGATTCCATAATGGAAGCTACCATTACACCCGACTTACCCATTAACATTTGCCCTAAAAATATGAGGACATTATATACTGTAAATGCCATCGTTCCAAAAAAGACGAGTAACTTTCCTCTTCCCTCTAAACGAAATGCCTGTTTTCCTTCTTTCATTAACAACAATACAATCAGCATTATCGCCACTGCTCCATAACGAATAAGCGAAAAATAAAATGGATCTATGTATTCTAGCGCATGATCAGCAACTGGAAACATCGCTCCCCATGACATACTCGCAATTAAACACGCTAAAGCCCCTATTATCATTTGACCTCTTCTCACCGCAATCCCCCGTTTCTTTCTATTTGCACAAAGAGAATTGTAAAAGAAAAAATATATCACGTAAAATGATTCAAAATGATGTTAACTATCATTTATAATGATAGTTAACATCAAGGGGGATTACAAAATGGAATTAAGAGACTTACAAATCTTTAAAAGCGTTGCCGACCAGGGTAGTGTAAGTAACGCAGCAAAGGAATTAAATTATGTACAATCAAATGTAACTGCACGTATTAAACAACTAGAAAACGAATTAAAAACCCCACTCTTTTACCGCCATAAACGAGGAATGACTTTAACAGCTGAAGGAAGAAAAATGCTCGTTTATGTTAATAAAATTTTGCAAGATGTCGACGAACTAAAACAAGTATTTTTAGATAGTGAAACACCCTCCGGTATATTAAAAATCGGTACAGTAGAAACAGTAAGTACATTACCTACCATTTTATCTTCTTACTATAAAAGCTATCCGAATGTCGATTTATCATTACAAGCGGGTCTAACAGAAGAATTAATTAGAGAAGTACTTGATCATCAATTAGATGGTGCCTTTATATCAGGTCCTATTAAACATCCACTAATCGAACAATACGATGTTAGTACAGAAAAATTAGTGCTTGTAACACAAAATAAAGCTTTTCATATAGAAGAATTTACAACAACGCCTCTACTCGTTTTTAACCAAGGATGCGGATACCGTTCCAAACTAGAACGATGGCTGAAAGACGAAGGTTTGCTACCAAAAAGAATTATGGAATTCAATATATTAGAGACAATATTAAACAGCGTTGCACTCGGCCTCGGAATTACACTCGTACCACAGTCTGCTGTCCATCATCTTTCTAAAGCAGGTAAGGTACATTGTCATGCAATCCCTCAAAAATACGGCAGTATTTCAACGGTTTTCATACGCCGTAAAGATAGCTATATGACGAATTCAATGCGTAGTTTTTTAAAAACAATTGAAGAACATCATCATATCAATATGCTGTGAAAGACATTCTTACATGAATGTCTTTTTTTCTTACAAAAGTGTAAGTCTTTCGTAAGCTAATTCGATAGTTGCAAGTGGACATATTTCCTATAATTAAGACATAAGCAGGGCAACAACAATTCGAAAAGGAGCGGATACGCATGATGAACAATATGAAATCAAATAAATTTTTAAATACAATGGGCATGGTGCTATCCGCACTTGTCGATGCAAAAGCTGTTGCAACTACATTAAACAAATAAGGAGAGATTATAATGAACAACATTACTTTCAACAAATCAGACTTTATCGGACTTGCAAGTGGAGCTACTCTTCTTACGGCTTTCATTTATACACTTGCTCAAGGTCTTGTTTAACACTTTGTTTCCCCAAACCCCTTTATATAGAAAAGGCTGCTCGTCTTATAGACAAGCAGCTTTTTAGTTTGTTTCATATATAATTTGACCTGTTTTCGTAATATCATATCCGCCAATTGCATTTAATTCATTATGAAATTCTTCCGATTGCAGAATGTCTTTCACGACTTCAATCAGCTCTTCATTTTCTTTATTCTTCAAAATTACTAAATCATACTGTTCTTTCATGATTGGAATAAAGTCCACATTTACAATTTGCGAAAACTTTTCTGAACCTACTCCTACATCAGCTTTTCCATTTGCAACTTGCGTGGCAACACCCAGATGATTCGATTCTTCCCATTCATATCCACTAATATCAGCTTTATTTAATTTTTGGATTCGTAATTGTTCATCCACTAACACTCTAATACCAGAACCCTTTTCTCGATTTACAAACTTTATAGTGGATCCGGATATGTCGGCCCATGTCTTTATTTTCTTCGGATTTCCTTTTTGGACATAAAACCCTACATTTCTGGACAATAAATTAATCATAAGACATGGCTGTCCTACTAAAATACGTTTTACGTAAGGAATATTATATGTACCCGTTTCACCATCAAACAAATGCAAACTAACGATACTTCCTTCTCCTTGATACATTTTCACTAAACTCGTTAAGCTACCTTGATACGCTCTTAAAACATTAGAACTTGGCAAACGATTTTCTATACGTTTAGCTAACATATCTAACGTTAGTTCTTGACCACTAATAATACACGTGTTCAAGATACTACTACCATCGTTTTTTACAGGATTAACTTGTACTTTTCCTGTTTTCATTTGCTTTATATATTGATCTAAATCTGCTGCATCAATGCGCATCTGTCTACCAACTCTATAAGAAGGAAGTTCTCCTTTTTTAATTAAGTCGTATACAGTTAATTTTGATACTTTTAATCGCTTTGCTACTTCTTCCGTTGTGTAGGAATGATGATCCATAGACGATTCCTCACTTTCTCCTTTCATTGTAACAAAGAAAAGAATATTTCTCCTATTTTTTAAAAATAGATATATGTTCAAATTATATTCAATTATAACTAGTTATATTTAGTTATATTTAGTTATAATTAGATGTGTCGAAATGAAAGGGGATTTTTTTATGAATAAATTTACATTACGTTCCATCGGGGCACTTATACTTTCTTTCCTTCTTATATTTAGCACTGCTTGTACAAGTGGGGAAAAGCATACAAAGTCAGCTGCTAAAAAGGATAAAACAGTTGAACTCACTATCTCAGCTGCTGCAAGCTTACAAGATGCATTAAAAGAAATCGAAAAACAATATAAAGAAAAAGAGCCAAATATCAAACTTTCTTTTAACTTCGGTGCTTCTGGAGCACTTCAACAACAAATTGAACAAGGTGCACCTGCTGATTTATTCTTCTCCGCAGCAGAAGATAAATTCCAAACCCTTGTAAAAAAAGGATTCATTAATGAAAAAGAAGGGAAAAATCTTCTTGGAAATGAACTAGTTCTAGTCATCCCTAAAGATAGTTCTCTTACAAAATTTCAAGATTTAAAAGATGAGAAAATCAAAAAAATTGCACTTGGTACACCTGAATCTGTACCTGCTGGAAAATATGCAAAGGCTTCTCTAACACACGAAAACCTTTGGAATGATGTTCAAAATAAAGTCGTATTTACAAAAGATGTTCGCCAAGTGTTAACATATGTAGAAACAGGGAATATCGATGCTGGTATCGTATACAAAACAGATGCTCTCATTTCAGATAAAGTAAAGATTGGTGAAACAGCAGCAGCTACTTCTCATGAGCCAATCCACTATCCTTTAGGTGTTATAAAGGAATCTAAACATAAGAAAGAGGCGACTTCATTTTATGAGTATTTGCAGTCAAAAGATGCACAATCTATCTTTAAGAAATATGGATTTACAGTCCTGTCGTAATTACTATGAGCATTGATGCTATTATATCGCCTGTCTTTCTATCTTTAAGAGTAGCTGCGTGTGCCACTATTCTCGTTACAATTTTAGGGACGATTGTCGGGCGAGCACTAGCTCGCTCCTCATGGCGATATAAAGTACTATTAGAAACCATATTTTTATTACCAATGGTACTTCCACCAACTGTTATCGGCTTCTTTCTCATTATCATTTTTGGAAACAACAGCCCGATCGGAAGGTGGGTTGAATCATTATTTCAGCAGTCTATTATGTTCACATCTACCGCTGCGATCATCGCTTCTACAGTTGTTGCATTTCCGCTTATGTACCAATCAGCGAAAACGGGATTTTCTATAGCAAATGTACAAATTGAAGAAAGTGCTCGTGACCTTGGCGCAAGTGAATATCAAGTTTTTCTGCACGTTACACTTCCGCTCGCATTTCCTGCATTACTAAGCGGGATGATTTTGAGCTTTGTCCGCGCGCTCGGTGAGTTTGGTGCTACACTTATGTTTGCCGGGAATATCCCTGGTAAAACACAGACAATCCCGACTGCAATTTACATGGCCATTGACGCAAGTAATATGCAACTCGCCTGGACACTTGTGGTTATCACTATTAGTATGTCACTCCTATTTCTGCTATGTATTCAGCTTATTAACAAAAGAATTACTAACCCTTAAAGCAGCTTTTTTGGAAGCTGCTTCTTTATTTCTTAGGAAATAAAATATACCACCGGGAAATAACTGAATTTTACCTCTTATTTAAATATACATTTTATTTGAATTCACTTTCTAAAATAGGCAATTTCCTGTTATTATATGGAGGTGTTTCAAAAAATGAAGAAATGAAAACGCATTTATATCGTGAATTCTTCATCCTGTTTTAGCGATCGGTAATCTTCTACTCTATTAGTGGGGCATTACCGATCGTTAGAACGATATGTAACTATATTGGTATAGCAAACCGAAGGGAGTCTTGTAATGGACATTTTATTAGCGCTTCTTCCTGCAATTGCATGGGGAAACATCTTATTAGTAAGCGTAAAAATGGGCGGTGGTGCATATAGCCAAACGGTAGGTATGACAATCGGTGCTCTATTCTTCGCAACAATTATGTATGTATTTACTCAACCAGCTTTAACAATGACAATCTTAATTGTTGGGTTTATTTCAGGTTTATTCTGGGCTTTAGGACAAGTAAACCAATTAAAAACAGTTGAAAAACTAGGTGTTTCAACTACCGTAACAATTTCTACTGGTATGCAACTTGTTGCAACTTCTATCTTTGGGGTTATCGCTTTCCGTGAGTGGACTACTACTACAACGATTATTCTGGGAACGATTGCAATCCTATTAATCGTAGTTGGTGTTGTATTCACATCACTAGATGATAAAGAAAATGCTCAGCCACCAGGACAATTGAAAAAAGGACTTCTTACTTTAATTGTTTCTACTTTCGGCTATCTTGTATATGTAATTATTATTCGTTGGTATAATATCGATGGTTGGTCTGCTATTTTACCACAAGCAGTTGGTATGTTTGTTGGTGCGGTTGTACTGACATCTAAACATAAACCATTTAACAAATATGCAATCCGTAATGCTTTATCTGGTTTACTATGGGGAACTGGAAACTTATTCTTACTTCTTTCATTACCACGTGTTGGAGTAGCAACAAGCTTCCCATTATCTCAAACTGGAATCGTTATCTCAACATTCGGTGCGATTGTATTCTTAGGTGAAAAGAAAACAAAACGTCAATTGATCTTTATTGCACTAGGTAGTGTTTTAATTATCGGCGGCGCTGTATTACTTGGTATGACAAAAGCATAATCTTATATTCTATTAGTAAACCCCTGAAGCATATGTACTTCAGGGGTTTTTTAATTCTAATTATTTTCTAGATATAATTATTTGTATGTTCTTGCCCCTTATAATTGCTCTTCCACTCTAGCAAACCAGCTACACATATAAAGAGATTAATAATAGCTAATATTAGCATGACGTATAAACCAGTAGAAATATAAATTACAATGCTAACTACGTTATATAAAATCCATAAATGCCAGTTTTCTAATATTTTTCGACTTAACATAAATTGAGCCACTAGTCCCAATACGGCATTTAAAGCGTCTAAATATGGACTTGTTGACTCTAAATAACGGACTTGATAATAACCCCAACCAATCCAAGCAACTAAAATAAAACTTATATAAAAAGTCCACCCTTTCAAATCTAAACGAACTGTTGCTTTTACCTCTCCCTCCCCACTTCGTGCAATCCAATAATACCAACCATATACATTAAATATAAATTGAAAAGCGGCTAATACTGCCATTGCATATAAACCTTGTGTAATAAAAATGTATAGAAATACCGCAACAGTAATCATGCCAAATAAAAAGTTGGATACTTTTTCTCTCGCTAATAACCAAACATTAATGATCCCCATAATTGATGCGAAAATTTCAATATAACTCGATTGAATATACAATCCAACTAATACACAAATAATACTAGAAACAAGTAAAAAAAGTGGACTTCTAACCATATTTATCTCTCCCTAGATGTGTAATAAATTCCCTATTACCAGTATAAGGAATAGCCCTTTCCTTTACCATGAATTTCCGCCTTCTCATTATCCATTCCATCTACGGTAAGTCTTTTCTTTTTACAAAATTCTCTTAAAGATGATATCGTTTTTATAACATATCTCTACTAGAAAGGAATAAAGGATATGCCTAACAAACATCGAATTTTATTTATTGGTGCTGGTCGTATGGCAGAAGCTATATTTTCCGGATTACTTAAAACAAGCAAAGAATACATCGAAGAAATTATCATCTCTAACCGAAGCAACGTAGAAAAGTTAGAACAATTACAAAGGCGATATAATGTGTCTATTACAACGGATTGGAAGCAGCATATTACATCTGTCGATACGGTTGTTTTAGCAATGCCACCTTCTGCTCATGAAGAATTATTAGCTGAGCTATCTCCGTTAATATCAAATCAACTTGTCGTAACAGTAGCAGCTGGCATTGGACCATCTTATTTAGAAGCTAGACTCCCAAAAGGCACACCTGTTGCTTGGATTATGCCTAATACAGCTGCTGAAATTGGAAAGTCTATCTCCTTATATACAATAGGACAATCAGTAACCGAGATGCATCAAGAAACCCTGCAACTGCTTTTAAGAGGTATTGGTACTTCGCAACTTTGTACTGAGGAAGAAGTTCATCAGCTTACTGCAGTTACTGGAAGTGCACCAGCCTTCCTTTATTACTTTGCTGAAAGCTTAATTGAAGCAACAAAAAGTTATGGAGTCGATGAAGAAACCGCAAAACATCTTGTCATTCAAATGATTTCTGGCTCTGCTTCTATGCTCGAGCAAACGCAAAATCCAGCTAACCTCCGCGAACAAGTAACAACGCCAGGTGGTTCCACAGCTGAGGGTCTCAAAACTTTATACGAATATAATTTTTCAGAGGCAATTCAAAAAGCAGTAGAAGCAACAAACAAAAAAGCTAGGGGGAAATAATATGATTTTAACAAGTTTAAAAGATTATACAACATTACATAACGGTGTAAAAATGCCTTGGTTTGGTTTAGGTGTTTTTAAAGTAGAAGATGGTTCAGAAGTAATTGATTCTGTAAAAGCAGCAATTAAAAATGGCTACCGCAGCATCGATACTGCAGCAATCTATCAAAATGAAGAAGGCGTTGGACAAGCGATTCGTGAATCCGGTGTTTCACGTGAAGAATTATTTATTACCTCAAAAGTATGGAATAGTGATCAAGGATATGAAACAACACTTCAAGCATTTGAAACTACATTAGAGAAATTAGGTCTAGAATATTTAGATTTATATTTAGTACATTGGCCTGTAAAAGGGAAATATACTGAATCATGGAAAGCATTAGAAAAACTTTATAAAGATGGCCGTGTTCGCGCTATCGGTGTGAGTAATTTCCACATTCACCACTTACAAGACGTATTTGAAATTGCTGAAATTAAGCCAATGGTCAACCAAGTGGAATATCACCCACGTTTAGCACAAGAAGAGCTACATGCATTCTGTAAAGAACATAATATCCAGCTTGAAGCTTGGTCACCATTAATGCAAGGACAACTACTAGATAATCCAACGTTACAAGAAATTGCGACAAAATATAATAAATCAACTGCGCAAATTATTTTACGCTGGGATTTACAAAACGAAGTTGTAACAATCCCTAAATCAATTAAAGAACATCGCATTATTGAAAATGCAAACATCTTCGACTTTGAATTAAGTGCTGATGATATGAAAGCAATTCAAGCTTTAAATGAAGAACGTCGCGTTGGTCCAGATCCAGATAACTTTAACTTCTAGTAGAAAAACCACTGCCATATGCAGTGGTTTTTTCGTTTGAGAAAACTGAAAATTTAAACTATATTTCATTTGGTTGACACTTCATTATTCAAGGTGTAAGATTTTGAATTATCAAAGAAACACAAAAATTAATAAAATTTATTCGTTTACTCATTGTATCAAGAGAGGTGGAGGGACTGGCCCTTTGAAACCTCGGCAGCAGGTTCATTTTGAATACTGTGCCACTTCCTGCAAGCTTTATGCTTGAAAGATAGAATGAGGGACTTCGTTTATATACGGGTGCATAACTTGTACGTAAAAATCCCTCTTTCTCAATATGAAAAGAGGGATTTTTTATTTTTCATTTCCCTCATCATCATCCAAACTTAATTATTTAGGAGGAAAATCAAATGAAAAAGAAGTTTGTACCCGGTATTGCATCAGTTGTAGGAGTAAGTATTTTATTAACTGGTTGCGGTAGTTATAAAAACGAAGCAAGCGGAGCAAATGCAAAAGACGAGGCACCTAGCAAACAGGTTTTAAATTTATCTTCACCTACTGAAATACGAACAATGGATACGGCCCGTGCTACAGATACTGATTCTGGTCAAGTAATGAGAAACGTATTTGAAGGTTTGTATAATCTTGGTGAAGGTAACAAACCTTTCCCTGGCGTTGCAAAATCTCATGAAGTAAGTGGCGATAAAACAAAATACACATTCCATTTGCGAGATTCAAAATGGTCAAACGGCACTCCTGTTACAGCGAAAGATTTTGTGTTCGCTTGGCAGAGAGCCGTAGATCCAGCAACAGCCTCTGAATATGCATTTCTATTCTTTGATATTAAAAATGCAACAAAAATTAACAACAAAGAACTTCCAGCCGACCAACTTGGTGTAAAAGCAGTTGATGACCATACGTTTGAGGTAGAATTGGAGCGTCCTGTTCCGTATTTTATTAGCTTAACAGCGTTCCCAACATTTCTACCAATTAACGAGGAATTCTTTAAAGCACAAGGTGATAAGTACGCTTTAGAAGATAATACAATCTTGTACAATGGAGCTTTTACACTAAGCGATTGGAAGCACGAACAAAGCTTTAAATTTAAGAAGAACCCTACCTATTGGGATAAAGATACTGTCAAACTAGAAGAAATCAATTTTAACGTCGTAAAAGAAAAATCAACAGAAGTAAATTTATTCGAGTCAAAACAATTAGATCGTATAAAACTAACATCTGACTTCGTTGATAAATATAAAAAAGATGCTAACTTTAAAGAACGTCCAAATGTAGGCGTACAATTTTTACGCATGAATCAACAAAACAAAGTACTTCAAAACGTTTCTGCACGCCAAGCAATCGATCAAACAATTGATAGAAAATCCTTTGTAAATACGTTATTAAATGATGGCTCTACACCAACATTTGGTCTCGTTCCAAAAAACTTTGCAAAAGGACCTGAAGGAAAAGACTTCCGTACTACAAACGGCGATTTAACAAAAGTTGATACAAAATCTGCACAAGAGTTATGGAAAAAAGCTAAACAAGAGCTTGGTTCTGAAAAGATAACATTAGAATTATTAACGAGTGATGCTGACCTTGATAAGAAAACTGGTGAATTCTTAAAAGGACAGCTAGAAAAGAATCTAGATGGATTAACAGTAAATATAAAACCTCAGCCGCGTAAGCAACAAGTTTCGCTTTTATTAAAAGGTGACTACGAAATCGGAATTGACGGCTGGAGCCCTGACTTTGCGGATCCAATTACATTCCTTGAGCTATTTACAACGAATAACCCTTATAACTTAGATCATTACTCTAATAAGGAATTCGATGAAACAATAGCAAAAGTGAAAACAACTTTAGCTGGTGATGAAAAAGCTCGCTGGGAAGCATTACTAGAATCCGAGAAAATATTATTTAAAGACTCTGTTATCGCTCCTCTTTACCAAAAAGGCGAATCTTATTTAGAACGTTCTTATGTGAAAGGAATTGTGCAAGTAGACTTTGCGGGTCAATTAAACTTCAAGTGGGCAAAAATTGAAAAATAAAGTAAAACCGTAATAAGTGGGGGTTCTTCATCCCCACTTATTATTAGCCCACACCAATTGTTTTTTTAGCAAAATATATTAAAAGTAGGTTCTCTCACACAAGAGAATCTACTTTTTTAATATATTATTCCAAGAAATTAACATTCTATTTTTATTATTGACATATAGTTCTTTCCAGTGTTAATATTCTAAATAATCAAAGAAACAAAATATTTCACCATCAAAATATAATGTCTACTAAGTTGAAACATATAACGATAGATTATAGCTCAACATGTATATACATATAGAACACCTGATTACCTATAAACAAATATTTATAATAGGTTCCATCTCCTTCTATAGCCACTTCAAGACATGGACATTATGACGTTACGAACAACACATTTAGGGAGGAACGAACAATGAAGAAAAAAGTTGTACCTGTTGTTGCATCTGTTTTAGGGGCAAGTCTATTACTAACTGCTTGCGGGGGAAATAAAGATAATGCAGGCGGAGCGAAAGCAAACGATAAAGTACCTGATAAACAAGCAATTAACTTATCATTCGCTTCAGAAATTCCAACAATGGATGTTGCAAAAGCAACGGATGGGGAATCCATGAATGTAATGCGCAATGTTTTTGAAGGCTTATATGCAATGGGAGAAGATAATAAACCGATTCCTGGTGTTGCTGAGTCGGTTGACATTAGTCCCGATAAAACAAAATATACATTCCATCTGCGTGATTCAAAATGGTCAAACGGTACTCCTGTTACAGCAAAGGACTTCGTCTTTGCTTGGCAACGTGCCGTAAATCCTGATACAGCAGCTGAATACGCATTCTTATTCTTCGATGTACAGAATGCGAAACAAATAAACCAAAAACAATTACCAATTGATCAACTAGGGGTCAAAGCTGTTGATGACAAAACGTTAGAAGTACAACTAGACCGTCCTGTTCCCTACTTCTTAAGCTTAACGACATTCTCAACATTCTTGCCAATTAATGAAGAGTACTTAAAGTCTCAGGGCGATAAATACGGTTTAGAAACAAATCATTTAATTTACAACGGTGCTTTCACATTAGATAACTGGAAACACGAACAAAGTTTCCAATTGAAGAAAAACCCTAACTATTGGGATGCTAAAACGGTAAAATTAGAAGAAATCAACTTCAATGTCGTTAAAGATAAGTCTACAGAAGTGAACTTATATGATTCAGGACAAATTGATCGCGTTGCTTTAACTGCAGAGTTTGTTGATAAATATAAGAGCAATCCAAACTTCAAGGAACGCGCTGAAGTCGGCATTCAATTCTTACGACTAAATCAGAAAAATGAAACATTAAAAAATCAACATGCACGCCTTGCTATTAACGGCGCAATGAATAAAAAGGCTTACGTAGAAACAATTTTAAATAACGGTGCTATTCCAGCTGAAGGAATGGTTCCTGCGAAATTTGCAAAGAGTCCAGAAGGCAATGACTTCCGTAAAGAAAATGGAAATCTAGTCAAGGATGATGTGAAAACAGCGAAAGAAAACTGGAAAAAAGCAAAACAAGAACTTGGTACTGACAAAGTAACAATCGAACTATTAACAAGTGACAATGCTTTAGCTAAAAAGACTGGTGAATATTTAAAAGGTGAATTAGAAAAAAACCTAGATGGATTAACAGTGAATTTAAAACCACAACCACGTAAACAACAGTTGAAACTACTATTAAGTGGTGACTATGAAATTGGTATTGACGGCTGGGGCCCTGACTTCGCTGATCCAATTACATTCTTAGATTTATTTACAACAGATAGTGCTTATAACTTCGATAAATACTCTAACAAAGAGTACGATGAGCTAATTCATAAAGTGAAAACAGATTTAGCTGGCGATGAAAAAGCACGCTTTGAAGCAATGAAGCAAGCTGAAAAAATTCTATTACAAGACGGCGCTGTCGCTCCTTTATACCAACAAGGTCGTTCTTACTTACAACGCTCTTTCATTAAAGGACTTGTAACGACTGACTTCGGTGGTGAATTTAACTACAAGTGGACAGAAGTTGCAAAATAACAAAAGTAAAAAGGTATCCTACGAAGGATACCTTTTTACTTTTATACAACTTTAACTACAGAGCTTCTTCTTCCCTTTACCATTCCTTTTATAGCTAAAGTCTTCACTGCTACTAATTGTGTAACCAATACAATAACTAATAATGAAATAATATTTCTCTCTAAACTAACTCCTCCGAATATTATTGTATAATAGCCATTTGCTGCATATGTTACTTGAAATGGTTTGATACGTTTTAGAAAGCATTTCAGTACCTCCCTCACAACTTCAATTTACCATATACATACAAATCATTTTTGATTTAAATTGCGGATGAGCCCTTGTGACTGCAGGATAATAATTTATTTTCAACACATACATAATTACATGTTTTTGGGAAAAACTTGTATAGAACGAATTTACATAAGGAGGAATTTATAATGAGAATTCTACTATCAGTTTTATTAGCTCTTATGCTAGTACCTGCATTAACAGGATGTAAAGCGCCTGCAAAAGAAGACACAACTTCTAATAAAAAGACGACTGAAGAAGCAAAAAATGAGGCTCCTGCAGATTTAAAACTAAACTTTAATGAATTTAGTTTAGATGCAGACTATCAAGATACGAAGAAAGACTACGAAGCTGATTATAAAAATGTAGCCGCTGATAAGAAAATGGAAGCAAAGCTTGAAGACCATAAAACAAATGCAAAGTTTACAGGTGACGAGGCTATTACAAAATTAAGCCCACTTCTACAAGAATTAAAATTTGATAAAGATACTCCTGACCAAGAAGTAATCGATCAAGTAGTGAACGTGTTCAAACTTGATAAAGACTACCAAAAATTCGATTTAGAAGTTGTCTTCTCTGATGGAACGAAAAAAGAATATAAAAGAGAAATAAAATAAAGAAGTAGGCAATTGCCTACTTCTTTATTTTTTAATTTTTGCGTATCTTAGTTCTGGACTAGAACCGATAATGAACTGAACACCAGATACTGATGGTTTTTGTAAATATGAAGCACTTGGGAAAATAATTGGGATTAATGGTGAATCTGTAAACATAATATCTTCCGCTTTATGCAATAAGTCAAAACGCTTATCTTCGTTTTGTTCAACTTTTGCTTCTTTTACTAAAGCGTCAAATTCTTTATTATGCCATTTTGCATAGTTATTCGGACCATCACCTGCATATAAATCTAGTTTAGTAATTGGATCTAATAAAGAGCCGCCCCATCCCATATAAGCTAATTGGAAATCACTTTGCTTGTATGTGTCGATGTAACTCTTCCACTCTTTATTTTCTAATTTAATATCTACGCCAAGATTTTTCTTAAACATTTCTTGCATTGCTTCTGCTACTTTTTTATGTTGTGTATCTGTAGTGAATTTTAATGTTACTTCAGGTAATGTAGACCACCCTTGTTCTTTCATACCTTCTTCTAATAATTTTTTCGCTTCTGATGGATCAAATTTAACGTAATCACCTTTTTCTTTACGGAAATCACGACCACTTTGTGTTTTTGCTCCTTCTGGAACGAATGCATATGCTTCTTGCGCATTATTTTTATACAGTTTTTCAACGATAAATTTACGATCAACTGCTAAAGAGAATGCTTTACGTACTTTCGCATTTGTAAACGGCTCTTTTTCTACGTTAAACGAATAAATATAAGATGAGAATCCTGCAACACGCTTATATTCTTTATTTCCTTTTTCTTTTTCAATCATCTCTTGTGGTAAACCACTTAGTAAATCTAATTCTTTTGATTTAAATAATTGATACGCTGTTTTAGAGTCTGGAATAATACGAAACTCAATTTCTTTTAATGTTACCTTTTTATCGTAGTATTCTTTATTTTTTTGTACTGTAATAGCCTGGTTATGCTTCCACTCTTTTAACTTGAATGGTCCATTCGTAATTAACTCTTTTGGATCTGTTTTTAATTTATTATTATCATCAATCGACTTTTTAGCTAATGGAATAAATAATGAGCTTGCTAATTTCTGTTTAATAGAAGCAACTGGATGTTCAAGAGTTACCTTTAATGTTTGAGGATCAACGACTTGAATACCAACTTGTCCCTCTTCACCTTTTCCAGTATTATATGCCTCTGCCCCTTTAATGAAATACATTTCTGTCGCATTCATAGAACCCGTTTTCGGATTTAATAATCGCTTCCATGCAAATTCAAAATCATTTGCCGTAATCGGAGAACTATCTGACCATTTAATATCTTTCTTCAAATGGATTGTATATTCAGTTCCATCAGCATTTACTTCTTCTTTCTCTGCTAATTCATTTTGATATTTCCCATCACTATCTTGCGTATATAAACTTGAAAACAACTGCCCAATTATATAACCTGACGTGCTATCTGTTGCAATAGCAGAATCAAGTGTGTATGGATCACTACTAATATTCGTTACTAATCGATCGCCTTCTCCCTTACCAGCACTCGCCTTTTGCGTCTCTTTCTTACCGCAAGCGACCGAAGTAATCGCTAAAACAGTCATAATGATAAACAGTAAAAACTTCTTCATCCTACATTCTCCTTTAACCCGAAATTTTTGGTGTTGATGCTAACAATGTTTTTGTATAAGAATGTTGTGGATTACGGAACACTTCGTCCGTATTTCCAAATTCAACAAGTTCTCCTTTATATAAGACAGCCACTTTTTCACATAAATAGTGAACCATCGGCAAATCATGTGCGATAAATAAATATGTATAGCCTTGTTCCTTTTGAATTTTTTGCAGCAGATGTACAATTTGAATTTGCAATGAAACATCTAATGCTGAAATTGGTTCATCAAGAATCAATACTTCTGGCTCACACAATAACGCTCTTGCAATAGCAATTCGTTGACGTTGTCCTCCGCTAAATTCGTGCGGATAGCGATCGATATATCGTCTATCTAATCCCACACGTTCTAGCGCATCACCTGCTACTTTATCCTTTAATCCTTTATCACCTAAACCGAATGAAATATAACCTTCCGTTACGCTATCGCGTACTTTCCAGCGCGGATTTAATGCTGCTGTGGAATCTTGAAAAATGAACTGTACTTTCTGTAAAAAATCTCGCCTATGAGCTGATTTTAGCTTGTGAACGACTTGACCGTTATAATCAATTTCACCAGACGTTGGACTCTCAATCCCTGCTATGAGCTTTCCAAGTGTTGTTTTTCCTGAACCACTTTCACCAATAATGCCAAGTGTTGTTCCTTTCGGAATAGAAAGTGATATGTCTTTTAACGCTGTGATTTCTTTACTTTTACTTCCATACGTTTTCGTTACTTGCTTTATAGTAATTAAATCTGTCGTCATGAGGCATTCACCTTCTCTTTTGATTTCGCTTTATTATGCTCTAGAACATGTTGCCAACAATGTGAACTATGCTCCTTAGAATATGTTGTTCTCTCTGGGAAACGATGAATACATTCTTTTATCGCTACTGGACAACGATTTACAAAAGGACAACCAAAGCTATTTAATGTTTCAATGGAAGGTGTCGTTCCTTCTATAGCACGTAATACCTTTTCGGAATCATCCATATTCGGAATTGCTTGTAATAAACTTTTCGTATATGGATGTTTAGGAGAACCTATTACCTCCTGTATCGTTCCTTTTTCAACGACACGTCCCCCATACATAACAACTACTCGATCAGCTACTTCACGTACAAGTGCCAAATCATGTGTAATTAATAAAATACTCGTATTTTGTTTTTCTTTTCTTTCTTTTAATAGCCCCATAATTTGTTTCTGAATCGTTACATCTAACGCTGTTGTCGGCTCGTCTGCAATTACAAGCTTTGGGTGACAAGCAAACGCAATTGCTAAACAAATACGCTGCCTCATACCTCCGCTTAATTGATGTGGGTACTGTTCAAAGCGTTTCTCTGCTTCATGTATCCCTAAACCTGTTAACAAGTTAATCGCAATTTCCTTCGCTTCTCTTTTCGATTTTTTCCCATGTTGCAAAACTACTTCTGTAATTTGTTTGCCTACCTTCATCGTTGGGTTTAAAGATGAAAGCGGATCTTGAAATATAAAGGAAATATCTTTTCCGCGAATTTGATTCCATTCTGACTCTTGTAAATTCGTTAATTCCTTTGCTTGGAAAGCTATATTCCCATCATCGATATGAATTGATTCTTGATTCAAGCCGATAATGGATTGTGCTGTGACACTTTTTCCCGAACCACTTTCTCCTACAAGTGCAACTATTTCACCTTCGTTAATAGAAAAGGAAACATGTTTCACAATCGCTTGCTTACTATTCTCTTTTTCAACGGCTAACGTTACGTTTTCTAAAGATAAGATTTGTGCCATGTTTTTTCTCCTTTCGATTCCGTTTGACGATTTTTGGATCAATCGCATCTTGCAAACCATCACCAATTGCATTAAATGC
Organism: Bacillus sp. ME78; assembly: GCF_903970865.1. NCBI lineage: Bacteria > Bacillati > Bacillota > Bacilli > Caryophanales > Bacillaceae > Bacillus > Bacillus sp. ME78. Next base: position 28,586 of record NZ_CAJCKK010000026.1, on the reverse strand, counting down.
GAACATAATGAGTGCAATCATGATTGCCGGGAAAAATAGCTGCCACCATTCTCCGCTCAATAATGTCCCGAGTGCATCATTCGTCATCGTCCCCCAACTTGCCGCTGGTGATTGTACTCCAAGTCCTATAAAGCTTAAAAATGATTCTGAAAAAATAGCTGCTGGAATTGTAAATGATAAATTCACGATAATAATCCCTGTTAAATTCGGAATTAAATGCCCATATATAATTTTCATATGTGATGTACCTAATCGCTCTGCTGCAATAACAAACTCTCGTTGTTTTAAAGACAATACTTGTGCTCGAATGAGACGAGCCATTCCAATCCATCCCGTTAATGCAAGAGCGATAATAATGGTGAAAAGACCTGGTTTCATAACAATTAATAGTAAAATAACAATTAATAAATATGGGATACCGTATAATACTTCAATTCCTCTTATAATCCACTCATCAATTAACGTTCCAAGGCGATTACGTCCTCTCACATATCCACTAAATCCACCAATTAGTACACCAAGACCTATATCGAGGGCAGCTGCTACTAATCCAACTGTTAGTGAAATCTTCCCACCAGCCCAAGTACGTGCCCAAATATCTCTCCCTAGATCATCTGTTCCAAACCAATGTTCACTACTCGGCGGTAAATTTGTTGCCTCTTTTACTTGTTCACTCGCAGTAAATGAAGTTAAACTTTCGCCAATAAGCGAGAAAACAATAATTAGCAATAACGTCACTGTTCCTAAAACTGCGATTGGATTCGATATAAACTTACGAAACACTTCTTTCTTTCTGCTAATCTTTTGCTGATCTTTATTTATCGTTAATTCTTTTTTCTCTTCTTTCGTTAATAACTGTTCATTAATCTCATAAGCCCCCATTTAAATATCCCCCCTCCTTATGTAATAGAACGAATACGCGGATCAACAATGCGATGAATAATATCTGTAATGAAAATACAAGCAATTAATAATGCACTATAGAAAATCGTTGTTCCCATAATCACCGGATAGTCTCGGTTAAAAATACTATCTACAAAATATTTTCCTAGGCCAGGAATTGAAAAGATTTTTTCAATAACGAAAGTCCCTGTTAAGAGTCCAGCCATTAACGGTCCAACAAATGTAAGTACTGGAACAATCGCATTTCGAAGAGCGTGCCTTATAATAATCTTCTTAATTGGTATACCTTTTGCTCTTGCTAGCTTAATATAATCACTCTGCAGTACTTCGATCATATTAGAACGAACAAACCTTGTAATAACTGCGATTGGCCCTAACGCTAACGCAAAGGATGGCAATACCGTATGTTCGAATGTTCCCCAAGAGGCTACTGGTAAAAACTCAAATTGGATAGCGAATACTTGTATAAATAGTGGCGCTAAAATAAAACTTGGAATAGAAATACCTAAAATTGCGAGCAAACTCACACTATAGTCAATTACTCTCCCATGATAGAGAGCAGCAAATGTCCCTGCCGCAATTCCTACTAACAATGAAATAACAAGTGCTTGTAGACCAATAATTGCTGATGGACCAAAGCCAGTTGTTATAATTTCTGATACACCTTGCCCGGTTGATTGAACAGATTCACCAAAATCAAAATGAACTACACCGTCTAAATAAGCAACATATTGATTCCATAACGGTTCATCAAGGTGATACTTCGCTCTCATGTTTTGGATCACTTCTTCAGGAAAGATTTTTGCATCTGATGAAAATGGATCTCCCGGAATAATATGCATAATTAGAAATGTCACTGTCGTAATAACCCATAGTGTAAACACCATAACCGATAATTTTTTAATTACATACACTTCAATAACCCCCTAAACACATGAATTTACTTTGTTTTATGGATGTACTTTTTCCATTACTTCCTTTTCTCTTTTTAGAATACAAAAAGCCTTGATCTTAAAAAATAAGATCAAGGCTTAACAAACAAAGGCCCATCACTTATCTTTCAAGACTTGCTTGCTGGAATTAGCACGGTGTTCCTATTACAGAACCCGCTGCTGAGGTGTCATAGGGCCAGTCCCTCTACCTCTCTGGATAAGTAAATTGCTATATTATTATTTGGTTCAAATTGTATATTTCGAATTATAATTCTGAAAAATTGAAAAGTCAATCAAATTGGATAAATTTAGAAAAATCAGTTTTTAATTCATTTATCGAAATTACAGTTTTCGGCTTATAATAAAAAGAAATAATGTTAAAGGAGTTATAAGATGGACCCCTTACTTCTTGGTACTATAGGATTACCCTTAACAATCGTTATACTTGTCATCATCGGCTCCTATAAACTCTTTATTAAAAAGAAACGTATTACTTCTTTTTATACTCCTTTCGATAATATTACCGGGCAAACTATTTCCGAATTTCACGAAGAACAGAAAATATTAGTATCTGAGGATGAAGACGGAGATGGCAAGAAGAAAAAATAACCCTGCACAGGCAAGGTTATTTTTTCGTTTCTGCTTGAAAACGTTTATAGTATGTCGATGCTGTTGCAAAATTAATTTCTATATCACGAATCAACGATGAATCTTCTTCTTTAGCTAACTTCTGTAATTTTTTCATCGCTTGTTCTGATTCATTCAAGAAACCAATATATACCTCATGTTCTTGCTCTTTCGACTTCGGAACACGAATTTCTTTACGTATATGATCAATATCTTCTAACATGCTCGTTGTTACCTTTTGCACGTCTTCTTTATATGTAGCATTCGTTATTTCCTTACCGCCCTTTTCTTTTGCCACTTCAAATAACTGCAGTGCTTTATTAATTTCTTTATTCATTTTTATATCGTATTTTTCATGTACTGCAAGGTATTCTTTCATCTCTTCTGTTTGTTCAGTAGATTGCTCTACCTTTTCTTTCGGTTCTTTCGTATCTTTATTTCCATTACATCCTGCTAGAAGGATCATACTTCCCATTACAGCAATACCCAAAACCTTCTTCATCTCTTCTTCTCCTTTTATCTACAGCTATTACTCATTATAGTTTCTTTTATCTCCACTTGTTATTATACCGAGAACGCCCTACTTTTTACACTTAAGACAACATCGTAATATATATACCAACATGTTTGTCACAGTATCGTCACTTTATACAAATAACTTTTGCAATGCTTTACTACATCACCTTACAAAACTGTAAGCACACATAAAGAACAAACCATGCTAGACTTACATATGCATAACGCAAACATATGTAAGGTTTTAAGGAGAATCATCTATGTACAACACAATGCCTTTTATGGGAGAAGATATTCGTGTCCTTATTCGCGAAAAATCACTTCATATCGAAAATACAGAGAGCCTTCGCCGCGTATTAAAGAAGAAGCATGCTCCATTTAAGTTAGCTCAATATTTAAAACAACAACATACAAATCAATTTCATACCGTGCTAAATATATCGGATAAATCATTAACAATCGAAATCATCGGTCATGTCTACATTGGAAACTTTGCAGATACCTTAAAGGAAATCCCACGTATACCGAAGATTGCTCCTATTATCGTTAAAAAAGCGTATAAAATTACTGACCATACCGATATTATCGACTGTGGGGAAAAAGAAGTCGATAGTAATCGCTGGGTGTGGGATAAACTTGCTGTTTTATATGATACGATCATGAATAATATGTATGAGGTATTTCAAAGAAATGAAAAAAAGAACTGATTCAAACATTCCCTTTGAATCAGTTCTTTTTTGTTAAGCCTCTAAATTTTGTCTTTGTTGCAGTTCAAACTGCTTCTCACTTCTTCTGGCCATAAATAGATAACATAATACTGCTCCTACTTCACAAAGCGCAATAACAACACCCATCGGTAACGCTGTATTACTCCCACTAATACCTACTAGCGGAGCGACAAGCGCTCCTGAAATGAACTGTAATAAGCCTAATAAAGCTGACGCTGTTCCTGCAGCTTGCTTCTGATTTCTCATCGCTAATGAGAACCCAGTTGTTGATACAACCCCGACACTTGATACAACAAGGAATAACGAACATAAAACACCGATTAAACCTATTCCTAGTACGATTGTCAGTAGTAAAGATAGGCCACCAACAGCTGCGATAATAATACCAGCAACAAATAATGTCTTCTCATTCACTTTCCCCGCTAAACGACCCGTTACCTGACTAGCAATAATAATACCGATGCCGTTAATCGCAAAGAATAAACTAAATTGCTGTGGTGATGCTCCGTATATGTTCTGCAACACAAATGGTGAGCCCGAAATGTATGCAAACATTGCCGCTGTTACTAATCCTTGTGACAATGCATATCCCATAAACAGACGGTCCTTTAACAATTTTCCGTACGTCGCCAAAGTCCCTGACAAACCACCCGTTTCTCTTTCTTCAGGAGGTAATGTTTCACGCAATACAAAAGTAGCTGAGATTAACATGAATACGCTAATTGCTCCAAGAACGATGAAAACACCGCGCCACGTTGTAAACTGTAATAATTGCCCCCCAATAATCGGTGCCAAAATAGGTGCTGCTCCGTTTACTAACATAAGCAGTGAGAAAAACTTCGTCATTTCAGAACCTGAGTACATATCACGTACCATTGCACGTGATATAACAATCCCGGCTGATCCTGAAGCTCCTTGTAGGAAGCGCAATAATACTAATGTCCAAATAGATGGCGCAACAGCACAAAGTAAAGAAGAAGCAACATAAATAATAAGAGCAATAATAAGTGGTTTGCGTCTTCCGTAAATATCGCTAATTGAGCCAACAAATAATTGTCCTACTGACAGCCCAAGCAAACAAGCTGTTAATGTAAGCTGCGCTAGGGATGCACCTGTTTGCAAATCATCCGTTAACTTCGGTAATGAAGGCAAATACATATCAATAGATAATGGCCCAATCGCCGTAAGTGTTCCTAATACAAGAATCATCCATAACCTGTTTGCCTTTACAGGTTTGTATATTTCGTGATTAACTTCATTCACTTTTTCAATTCACCCTTTCCTATACACACTGAATCGTAACAATTATAGTTACATCATAAACATACGTCAAGTACAGCGCATTTTCCTCTTTCATAATGTAAAAAAAAGCGATAGAAATTCTATCGCTTTACTTTTTCACATTGCTATTCGTAAATTTAGATACCGAGGCCATCGTCTCTCCTGTATCTAAATATGTAATTTGAATTGGGTCTCCTACTTCTGTAAACATAGCATACGGGAATTTCTTCACTGGTATCATAAATACCTTTTGTTCATTCTCTAAAAGTACGTACACGATTGTATTTTCACCTGATTTCTCTTTATATACACGTTGTACAATACCTTCTTTTTGCGCTTCTTTTCCTGTTGAGGTTGGTCTAAAGGTATCACCATTACCGCTCATTACGTTTTTATAATTCTCAAGCGCTTCTTTCTGCGTCGAACCTGTCGCAAATATTTTTGCATTAGCAGCATATACAACTGTATGTGCACGTACTAGGCCTCCGTCATCAACAACCGGAATAATCCAAGCTGGTTTACCGTATACGTTATAAATGACAGGCATTGTCCCATGCCATTTCTCTCTCTTAAAGGAATTATCTACTACTTCTGTAGCTGCTGAACCATCCATAATCCCCTTCACTTCTTTTCCATTATAGTAATATAGCTTGCCTGTGCGTGCATCTACTAATGAATAGCCTAGGGCTGAATCTACTCCTTCTTTTGGAGAAGTAAAGTCTGTAAAATAATACAGTGTTCCATCTTTACCAAAGATCGGGGTCACGCCTTCTTTCGTTCCCCACTCAGTCGGAATTTTCATATCTGTTTGTGAGAATTTCGTATTCCAAAATCCGTGAATATATTTACCAAAGTACGTATTTAACGTAGATGCAGTCTCATGATTTAATACACCATCAACAAATTTAGGTGCCTTTCCTTTATCATATCTTTTCACTTCACCTGTTTGTGCATCTACTACGACAACACCTTCTACCTCAAATCCAGATCTTCCTGAAATAAATTCACCATACGTCATTGTATAATATGGTTTTCCTTTATCATCAACCTCAAATTTAGGTTTTCCTTTAAAGATTAAATTTGGTTCTGCTTGCCTTACCACACGCTCTAAATTATTACCAAAAAACATGCTTGGCACATATTTCATTTTATAACCGAGGTGCAGTTTCGCTTCCGCATCAGGATTCGTACCTGACATCGTTACATACCCTGGAATTGTCTCAGCTTTACGCGCTTTAAAAAATCCTGAAACTTCAATCGGCGCTACATATAAAGCTTCGCCGTTTACCATTTGTGGCGTTAATTCTCCTAGCTCAAAATAAGCTACTTTCGGAATATCACCAAATACTTTTTTCATCTTATTCTCCGCTGTCTTTGGCGGCACTGTAAACGGCTGGTCATTTTCAGTAAATGGCTCTGAAATATCTTTCTCTATCTTAACAACAGAATCATATTTCTTTTGCGAGATTACTATATCGTGCAAATAACCAAAGTAGCCGTAACTTGCGAGTAAAATAAACATTAGAAGTCCTTTTAATGTACCTTCTAATTTCCCTATTTGATCTTGTGAAAATAAAACAAGCCCAATTAAAATTGCTACTGCAACAGAATAATGAGTAAGAATCGAGTCTACTCGATCATCAATTAGCCAAAAGTATTCATAGATTGCAATACCTATCCAAAATAAAACAGGAATAACTAAAATAGATGATTTCTTACCCTTTACAACCTTCTTATCTCCCTTCTTATCCACTGCTCGAAGCTTACTACTACTTCTTGTCCATGGAATCAAAAACAAAGTAAGAATAGCTAAAACTACAAATTTCATCAAAGGCACTGTCCCCTTTTCTTTTGTATTCCCTTTTAGTATAACAAATAAAGGGTATTAAGGTGAAAATAGGAATAGTTATATTTTTTTACTACTTAATACAATCCCGCTCACTACATATAGAATAGATGCAATATAAAAAATTGTACCAATCGTAAAGAAATCTACTAAATATCCCGTGGCAATAACCGCTACTGCTCCGCCAATGGATGTCCACACATGGTATTTTCCAATCTCATAACCAGCCTTTTCCTGCGCAATCTTTCGTGCTAATGAAGTCTTCTCAGTATTACGCTGCACAGCACCTAAAACTCCCATTACAATTTGAAGAATATACACATGCCATACTTCCGTGGCAATCGGAAAGCAAAGCATTAAGATTGCCATGGACCAAGCGTATATGATTAATAATTTTTTATCACCTACTTGATCAGATACCTTTCCCACTAGTGGATATACAAGTGCTGATGTTAAAGCAAATAAGCCATACGCCCAGCCAAATTGCGAGAAGCTATTTCCAACGTTTCGAAGTAATAATATATAAAAAGGAAATACCATACTTCCTGCCATCATGATAATACTTTGCGAAGCCACAAATCTTCTATATGTCATTTCGTATACTCCCTATAAAATAAATTAACAAATCTCTCTTCTGAATCTACTTCCTTCTTTTTCTTGAGAAATTCTTCAATACGAGGATATGCCCTTTTTAAATGCTCTTTCGTTGGATAAGAATAGTACGGCAAATAGTAACTACCGTTATGCTTTAAAGTAACATCAATCATCTTCCGGATGACATCCTCTGTTTTCTTTATCTCACTCTCTGAGCGTCCCTGGTTAATCAAAAGAACCAGCGCAAACATATCATCTTTCGCATAGGACAAAACTGCATTTTCATTCTTTTCCACGTAACGAATCGTAATGTTGAGTAAATTAAACTCTTCTTCATTTAATGCGTTACGTAAATCATCTATATACTCCGTGAAAGCATCTATAGGCACAAAGTATTCTTGTAACACTTCGGTCCTATTTGGATTTTCATATTCCATAAAAGCACTATCTGACCTCATAACATTATTACGCGTCTCATACTTTCCATCTGTACGTTCAAAATAACCTCTTTGTATATCCCAAAATGTATTCTTTCCCCAATCACTATAACGTGATAACCCAAGTAAAAATTTAGGTGCAGCTATAATATTTTCTTCCTTTAATTCACTGTACTCTTCTCTCATATTTTGATTTTGTGCCAAAGTATAATCCGTCACATACATCTCTTTTAAAAATGAATTTGGAGCAACAGAAATACGCGCTAAGTGCATACGAACATTCTCATCTCTTTTCACTTTCTCTTTGAAATAAGATGCGTATTCTTTATAATCTATCATTCTCGTGTGCATTTCATATAATTCATCATCTGTTAACTTCAGCGTCACATCTAAAATAACTCCAAATAAACCGTAACCCCCAATGACATATGGAAATAACTCTGCATTTTCTTCTCTACTTACATTACGTACCGTGCCATCTGCCATTAACAATCTAAATGAATCTACTGTATCAATTAGTGCCTCATGACGAATATCACGCCCATGTACATTTACACTTAATGAACCACCAACAGTAAAAATATTTTGAGACTGCATGACCTGTACCGCAAGGCCATATGGATTTATTTTCTTCTGAATATCATTCCACGTGACACCACTTTGAACTGTAATACGCTTCTTCTCTGGATCGAATTCTAATATTTTATTATATCCTTTCATATCGAGCATCGTGCCATTCGGATAATATGTCTGTCCTCCTTGGCTATGTTGCATGCCTGCAATGGAAATTTTCTCTCCTGAAACTTTTGCATCTCGCACTAATTTTATTAACGAGTGCTCTTCCGTAGCACTTTCAACACGTTTTATTTTTGTCGGAAGCAATTTACCTACATCACTCATAATAGGATGATCAATTTGTTTTTTATACGTATGTACAGACGTTGCAAGCAAAACCGTATATGCGACAATGACCACTACTATCTTTCTTTTTTTCAAAGGACACTCTCCTTATTAGCAACAAAAAGAGATACCCGTTCTTTCAGGTACCTCTCTTGACAGTGATTACTTTGCTGCTGGCAATTGTATTGGATCAAATTTATCATACGATGTAAACTTCGCATCCGTAATAATGTGCGCTTTATCCTCACCATTGCTACTCATAACCATATCTATCTTTGCTGATTCATATTTAAAATCTTTTGTAATAATATATTCTCCATCTATTTCTTCTATCTTTGCATTTTGGCCTTGTAGCATTTGTTTCTGCTTTTCATCCATACTAGCTAACATACTCTCTGTCTCTTGCCCTTTTAATGCAAACTTCAGCTTATAATTATCTCCACTTTTCTCCATCTTCACTTTATTTAAAATTTCCGATGGAATCTCTAAATTATCTACCATTCCTTGAGTCGCATTCATTCCGTTAGCATTTAATTGTTCCTCTGGTACAGACATCACTTCACCCGTATTAGGATTTTTCAACTGACCAGCAATTTTGCCACCCACATCATAAACAACAACCTCTGTACCAGAAACATTCATTTCAGAGCGAGAATTTTTTTGCTTCGGCTCTAATTGCATTTTGGCCTTTATTACATTCATCTCTGTTCCTTCAGCCTTTATTCCCACATCATATGTCATCGTTACATTTTCTTCGTTTTTAAAAGCTTCATTCGCTTTATTGAAAACATCCTTCGCTGTTAATTCCTTTTCTTTCTGCACAGCTTCTTTTTTCGGCTCATCAGTCTTTTTTGTTTTCTCATTACTACACCCTACTCCTAGACCGACTGCAAGTACTAAACTTGAAATTAAAATAAATTTTTTCATAACGTCCCCTCCTTCCCAAAAATAATATCATCTCTTTTCCTATGAAATCTATATAATTCGTAATATTCCTCTTTAAATTTATTTCCTATATAGCAACATGTTTGAGAAAAAGTTTAAATATGATGTAAATAATAACAACTCATTTCAGGAGGTCATTATGAAAGCTATTATTTGCACAAAGTATGGACCACCTAATGTTCTCCAGCTTCAAAATATAGAAAAGCCTAAACCTAAGAAAAATGAAGTATTAGTTAAAATTCACGCAACAAGTGTATCGACTGGAGATTGTAGAATACGTGGCTTTAATAGCCCCCTCTTATTTTGGATTCCTATGCGGATCATATTAGGTTTCAGAAAACCGAGAAAACCTATACTTGGCGTAGAGTTATCCGGTGAAATCGAAGACATTGGATCAGATGTAACACAATTTAAAAAAGGAGATCCAGTTTTTGCATTAACAGAACTAAACCTTGGTGGTTATGCGGAATACACATGCGTGCATGAAAGTGGATTAATAGCATTAAAACCTACCAATGTGACATATGAAGAAGCTGCCGTTATTCCTTTTGGCGGAACTTCAGCATTGCACTTCCTTAGAAAAGGACAGATAAAAAAAGGGCAACGAGTACTTATATACGGCGCCTCTGGGTCAGTAGGGACAGCTGCCGTACAGCTTGCTAAATACTTCGGGGCGACTGTCACAGCCATTTGTAGTAGTTCGAATTTCGATTTAGTAACAGCTTTAGGGGCAGACAACGTAATTGATTATATGAAAGAAGATTTTACTAAGCGGGGCGATCACTACGATATTATATTTGATGCAGTTGGAAAATATAATAAGTCTCTTTGTACAGATGCATTAATGCCTAATGGAAAATATGTATCTGTGAACGGAATGATGGCAAAAGTCAGTAAAGAAGATATGAACCTACTAAAACAACTAGCTGAAACAGAAAAGCTAAAGCCTGTTATTGATAGAACTTACCGATTAGAAGAAGTTGTAGAAGCCCATACATATGTAGAAATGGGCCATAAGAAAGGAAATGTTTCGATTACCTTAAAATAAAATATATTCTGAAAATATCATTGACAATTCTTTTTGTAAGATTTACTATTAGTACCATATTCAAAACTACATACACATACTCTTATCAAGAGTGGCGGAGGGACTGGCCCGATGATGCCCGGCAACCGAGCTTATGACGTATAAGCTAAGGTGCTAATTCCTGCAAAACGAGTTTTCGTTTTGGAAGATAAGAGAGGAATCTATTTCGTCTATTCGGCACCTCTCTTATTTTTGGGAGGTGCTTTTTATTTTGGAACGTATATGAAGGGGGATTTATAGATGAAAAAGGTATTATTAAGCATTGTAAGCGGAGCAGTATTATTATTAGGCGCATGTAGCGCGAGTTCAGATAAAGAGGTAAAAGCATTAGACGAGAAAAAGATTACTGTCGGTGTAACAGGTGGGCCGCATGAACAAATTTTTGAAAAGGTAAAAGAAGTTGCAGCAAAAGATGGTCTGGAAATTGATATAAAAGTATTTAATGATTATGTAGCGCCAAACGTATCTTTAGATGAAAAAAGCCTTGATGTAAATAGCTACCAAACAAAATCGTATTTAGATGTATTTAAAGCTGAACGCAATATGAAATTAGCTGAAGTATTTTCAACAGTAACATTCCCTATGGGCGTATATTCTAAAGATATAAAAGATGTAAAAGACTTAAAAGAGGGCGATGCAATTGCTGTACCAAATGACCCAACGAATGAACTGCGAGCTTTAAAATTATTTGAAAAAGCAGGGGTTTTAAAAGTTGATCCAAAGGCTACAGAAAAAGCGACTGCAAAAGATGTAATTGAAAATCCAAAAAAATTAAAGATTGTCGAATTAGAGGCATCTCAATTACCAACGCAACTAAGTGAAGTGAAAGCAGCTGCAATTAACACAAACTTTGCATTAGGTGCAAAATTAAGTCCGGCGAAAGATTCTATTTTCCGCGAAGGAAAAGATTCACCATATGTGAACTGGGTCGTTGTTCGTACTGAAAATAAAGATGATGCCGTTGTAAATAAATTAAAGAAAGCTTATCAATCTAAAGAAGTAAAAGAGTTTATCGAGAAAAAATTTGATGGTTCAGTTTTACCATCTTGGTAGGAGCTGACGATAATGATTGAATTAAAAAACATATCCAAAGTATTTTCAACAAAAAAAGGGACTGTTGAGGCTCTTAAGTCTACTTCCCTTAAAGTAGAAAAAGGCGAGGTATTTGGAATCATTGGGTATAGCGGCGCTGGTAAAAGCACATTGATTCGATGTGTAAATTTATTAGAAAAACCAACGACAGGAAATATCATTGTAAACGAACAAGACTTAACAACGTTATCGACAAAAGAACTAGCAAAAGCGAGACAAAAAATCGGAATGATCTTTCAAGGATTCAATTTACTTAAAACTGTTACCATCTATGAAAACATTGCATTGCCTTTACGCCTTGCTGGCATTCCAAAAGCGGAAATTAAAAAAAGGGTAGAAAAATATTTACGCATTGTCGATCTTTTCAATCGAAAAGATGCTTATCCAAGTGAACTTTCTGGCGGTCAAAAACAGCGCGTTGCAATTGCACGTGCACTATCACATGAGCCTGAAGTGTTATTAAGTGATGAAGCAACGAGCGCTTTAGATCCAGAAACAACTGATTCTATTCTTGATTTGTTATTAAAGATTAACGAAGAAATTGGAATTACGATTTTACTCATTACACACGAAATGAACGTTATCCAACGTATATGCGACCGCGTTGCCGTTATGGAACATGGATCTGTAGTCGAAAGCGGGACTGTGAAAGATATTTTCACAAACCCACAACATGTAACAACGAAGAAATTTGTAAATAGCGCCTTTGCAGCTAAAATTCCAGAAGAGGTACAGAAAGAACTACAGAATACTGGAGAAATTGTAACACTTTCATTTATTGGCACTACTTCAGGTGAACCTGCCTTAGCTGTTGCCACAAAACGTTTCCAAGTGTATCCGAATATTTTATCCGGTAATATTACGCAGTTAAAACATGAAGCATATGGGAAACTAGTCGTTCATATGCAAGGAGAACAAAATGAAATCCACCGTGCTTTATCATTTTTACAAGAGCAAGGAATCATCGTAGAAGGAGGTAGAACAGATTATGGGAAACAAGTCCTTTTTGGATGAATGGGGTAAAGTCATATGGGAAGCCACAATTCAAACCTTTCAAATGACATCTATTTCATTACTCATCTCACTCCTTATTGCACTGCCACTTGGCGTCACACTTGTTTTAACGAGACCTGGTGGGCAGCGTGAAAATAAAATCATCTATCCTATTCTTAATACAGTTATTAATATCATTCGCTCTCTTCCATTTATCATTCTATTATTCTTCATCTTACCTTTTACAAAGTTTCTAATGGGAACATCCATTGGCGTGCAAGGTGTTATCGTACCACTTGTCGTCTTCACAGCTCCCTATATCGCACGTTTAATGGAGACAGCCTTACTAGAAGTAGATCGAGGGGTTATTGAGGCCTATCAAGCGATGGGAGTCTCTACTATAAAAATCATTTGGCACGTCATGGTTAAAGAAGCTCGTCCCTCCCTTGTACTTGGATTAACAATTGCAACGATTGGCTTAATCGGCGCAACAGCAATGGCTGGTCTTGTAGGTGCTGGCGGGCTAGGGGACTTAGCATATCGCTTCGGACATTTACGCTATGAACCTGAAGTAATGTATGCAACCGTCTTTATTCTAATTATCCTCGTTCAAGGATTACAGTCTTTAGGTAATGGGGTTGCACGAAGACTGAAGAAAGATTAAAAAAGAAGGTATCTCACCAGGGTGAGATACCTTCTTTTTATCTTTTAAATCCGCCTTCTGAATGAATAACTTGCCCCGTAATCCACTCAGCTTCTTCACTTACTAAAAATTTAATGAGTCTAGCTGCATCCTTTGGCTCACCAATTCTGCCAAAAGGAAACATTGGCTTTAACCCTTGTTTTATCTCTTCAGTCATCCATCCTGTATCGGTTGGTCCTGGATTAATTGCATTCACTGTTATTCCTAATTGAGCTACTTCTGCTGACAACGTACTAGTAAGAGCATCAATAGCTCCCTTCGTTGTCGCATAAGCTAGTTCTCCTGCCATAGGACCTTGAAATTGCCCCGAAGTCATATTAACAATTCTACCACCAGATTTCTTATCAAATCCTCGGGCAAATTGACTACTGAGCAATGTAGTCGCACGAATATTAACCATATAATGCTTATCTAATTCTTCAGCAGTCAACGTAGAGAAATCATTATTCGTAGAATATGCTGCATTATTAATTAATATATGAGGGTACCCTAATTGTTCAGTAACTTTATTTAAAAGCTCTTTCGGTGCATCATTCCGAGTTAAATCTAACTCCATGCTCAATACTCTAACACCTTTTTGTAATAGCTCTTCTTTTAATTGTATTTGTTCATTTTTATCAACGCCCCAAGGCATCTCTTTATCATAATCCGTCCAATACGTAAAAAATATATCGTATCCTGCCTCAGCTAATTCTTTACAAATCGCTGCTCCTATACCGTCTAGACGACTTACGCCTGTAACAACTGCTACTTTATTTTTTAATTGGTTCATCATATACTCCTCCAAGTTTAAAGGACGCATATTTTATATAAGAGATATAAATTTCCCCACCTAGACCTCTGTCCTTACAAAAGGGATGTACAAGCCAACTATGCAGTCCTTGCATGATTTACAAATAGCTAAATAAACCCTCACTTATGAGAGAAAAATTCATCTATCCAATTTCTAATCATTACAAGTTCATCCACATATCGAGTCCTTGTCTCCTTTCCATATATCTCTGTTTCTATCATACCAATATGATGTACTATTTCAAATGATAAAAAAATAAAAACCAATATTCCATTCCAAACTTCTATCGAATTTATTATATTATAATATAATAAATAATGGAAATAATCAGAAAAATACTGGTAAATATTGACTAACCTTCTTATAATAAAACGTGGGGCTAATGTGAGAATTTAGTTTTAAACAAATAGGGGGAAGAAATATGTCAAAAAAATTACTTTCTTTATTTTCTGCAGTAATCGTAGCAGCTTTTGTAATAACCGGCTGTGGTCAAAGCGATACGACAAATAAAGAACAAAAAGAGAATGCAACAAAAGAAAGCAAAACGGAAAAAACAGATACAACGAAAGAAAGTAAACCTACTGAAAAAAAATCCGAAGATAAAAAAACTGAAGATAAAAAGCCTGAAAATACAGCTACTGGATCAAGCGACTACTCTAAGCTGATTTCCTATATGGAAAAAGAAACAGGTGGTAAAACAAAAGTTCTTTTTGAAAATAAAGAACCACAAGTCTATAAAGCTGAAGATGTTTCAGTATCAATGAATAGTTACACATTAGTTGAATTAAATGGATTCCATACAAACTTCGATATTCCGTTTAATCGTCAAACAGAAGGTGGAGTTATTCTTGTGAACTACAGCGTAAAAAATAGTTCAGCTAAAGATATTTATTATATGCCAGCATTGGACATGTCATTTACTGGCGCGCAGAAAGCATATAGTAACTATAAAGATTTAATTCCAAAAGAAGATCAGCTCCCAACTAAACTTGCTCCAACGAATGATTACTTAGTAAAAGCAGGAGAAACTATTTCTGGTTATATCGCTTATCCATTCGGAAAAGATGATCTAGCGAAAATTTCAAGTCTCTCAACAGTCTCAGTCACAGTCCCAACTGCACAAGCTAATAAAGGAAAATTTGATGCTCCAATCGGAAATCCTGGAAGCTTTTCATTAAGTTTAAACAAACAGGGTGCTGAAAAAGTTGCAACAGATAATACTTTCTACCAAGATAAAGCTACAGCTAATAACATGGGCGATAAAAAAATGTTAAAAGAGAAATCAAGTATTAATAACAACCAAGAATTAGGCGCTGTTAATGTTACATTAGACGGATACCAATTCACTCAATTCACACCAAATTCCGTCGAAGCTCCACGCTTTGCAAATTTTAAAAACGGTCTTGTTCTGTTAACAGTAAAATTCAAGCTTGATAACAAAGATGTTCAAGACGTTTCACTATCTCCTATAAGCTCTACATTAAGAGTGAATGATGGTACACAATATACGATTAATGAAGGTATGCTATTAAATTATGACTATAATGCTGCAGTTAAAACTGGAACATCTGGAGAGTTACTACAAGTATATATTTTAGATCAAGAGCAGTATGAAAAGATTTGGAAAGACAAAAGCTTTGAGATTGAGTTAGGACCTATGAGAAATAAAGAAGCTAAAGATATTTCACAAGGTAAAAAAGCTAAATTTACATTACCTAAATAAGTTACTAAGTATATATTAGAAAAGGCATATAACATATGATTGTTATATGCCTTTTTCATTTTATAAAAACACCATTTTTGTTCACACTTTATCCATTGTGAATCTTTTCACAATGGATATATAATAAACTTGTAAATACAATATTGGAGGGATTTCAATGATTATCAATTTTTTAAGAACTGATAAACGTGCTGCTTTCATATTATTACTTTTACGGCTTTACATAGGGTATAAATGGCTCGCTGCTGGGATAGGTAAAGTTTTCGGACAATCTTTTGATGCAAGTGGTTTTCTAAAGGGCGCTATCGCTCAAGCATCAGGTGACCATCCTGCAGTACAAAGTTGGTGGGCAGATTTTCTTCAACATTTTGTTCTTCCAAACGCAGACCTATTTAGCTTTTTAGTTCAATGGGGAGAAATTTTAGTAGGTCTAGGTTTAATTTTAGGCGGATTAACAAAAACAGCTGCATTTTTCGGAATCATAATGAATCTTTCATTTTTATTAAGCGGAACTGTTAGTGTAAACCCAAACCTACTTATTTTGACTATGTTCATTTTAGTTGCAGGTCATAACGCTGGACGTATTGGATTAGATGGCTATGTTTTCCCTAAACTTTTCCGTAAAAATAACCACGGAACATATAAATTAAGTAAAACTGCGTAGTAACAGTTTACTTTTAAAATATAAATAAGAAAAAGAGCCTGAGTATAGGCTCTTTTTCTTATTTATCCTAATTTAAACTTTTAACGAGCCACGAAAACCTCTGGCAGCATAGTAAGAGTCTGCTCCATTGTGGTACACGAAAACATGTCCGAAGCGATAATCACAAAATAGAGCACCACCGAGTTCTCGAATATCTGAAGGTGTTTGTACCCAACTTGATGATTTTATGTCAAAATCGCCAAGTTGTTGCAATTCCCGATATTGTTCTTCCGTTAATAGTTCAATGCCCATAGCATTTGCAACATCAATAACGTTATTTTCTGGTTTATGTTTTTTTCTTGATTCTAACGCTTCAAGATCATAACAAAGACTTCTGCGGCCTTTAGGACTCTCCTTTGAACAATCATAGAAAGTATATTCGTCCTTTTCTTCATCATAACCGACAACATCCGGCTCACCGCCAGTTACTTCCATTTCGTTAAGTGACCACAATTTTTCAGCATTAGCTTCTATCTTAGCTTCAACCTTAGCCCATTCAAGACCTTCATGGCGGTTCATATTTTTCTCAAAACGAGCTTGCAATACTTTCAATAACTCTTGACGTTTTTCTACTAGTAAGTCATTTTTATTTCCTGTCATATTAGTCCTCCCTGATGTGTGTACGGATAGTAGTTTAAGTATATATTTTATAATAAATCATCTCAAGATGAAGACCGTTTCAACCTTATGTCTTGTACAAACATCCATTATAAAGTTCTAAAACCCTCCATACTTTCTCCAAGAATATAGTGTGAAAACCACATCAAATTCTGCTTCATAATAGCTACATTCATTCCCGGCTGATTAGGACTATATGCCATTCCTTTAAATATAATTAATTCTGTATCCACTTCCATATCCATTAATCCTTGATATAGATCATATGCATTTGTAATTGGAATTCTTGCATCCTTTTCTCCATGCTGAATTAAGGTAGGCGTACAAGCTGATTTAATATACGTCATAGGTGATGTCTTCATATATATCTCTGGATCATTCCATGGAGTATTTCCTAAATACATTCTAATAAAGTAAGATATATCTGTATTTACATAATGGTTACTCCAGTTAGTAATTCCACCGCCCACTGAAATCGCCTTAAATCTACTACTAAACGTAGAACAGAAAGCGGATATATATCCTCCGTTACTCCACCCCATAACTCCTACTTTATCTTTATCTACAATCCCTTGATCAACTAGTTTATCCACTCCAGATATAATATCATCGTAGTCAGCAATTCCTTGTTTTCTATAATTTTCTTTTAAAAATTCATTACCATAACCTGAACTTCCTCTATAGTTTGGTTCTAAAACTATAAAGCCTTTTTCGATAAACTGTTCAATAGGATATTTCTCATTAAAACAGTCTGAAAATATCGGGAAGGATGCCCAAGCCGGACCACCGTGAATTACTACTAATAAAGGATATTTTTTATTTATATCAAACTCTACTGGGGTTGATATAACCCCTTCTATTTCAAGACCATCACTACTTTTCCATGAGATGATTTCCCTGTTACTTTTAAGTTTTCCTTTAAAAAATCTATTTTCATCCGTTATTTTTTTATCGTCTAAATAGATTTCAAAAGTTTCATTTGTTCTAGCCTTATTATAGGATATATGTTTTCCATCCTTTGTTATAGAAGCATCCATTATAAAGCCATCTACTTTTTCGCTTAATATTTCCACAGTTCCATCTTCAGCTAGCACCCCAATAAGATAATTCGTTTTATTCTGCCATCTAATTAAAATCCCTTTAGCTGTCCACTGTAATGGCATAACCGTACTATCGAAATCTGTTAAAGGTTGAATTAGCTCTCCATTATGAATATCATATATCTCTAACGTACTATCTTGTATATAGTTTCTATAGTAATCCCTCTCTCTTATGCTTGCTGGGTAACAAATTTTGCTGCCATCAGGAGAAAAGCAAACACTCCCTCCCAACAATTTATCCACATTCAGCTTTTGTAGCTCTCCAGCTTTAATATGGAGTATGTATAGATCTCCATTTATATAATCTGCCATATTTGAGCTTGGTGTCGCCATAAATACAACCTTTTTACCATCATTTGAAATATCAAATTCATGGATATGAAAATCCTTACCATCAGTTAATCGATAAACAACTCTGTTCTCGTGTTCATCTGTATCACTTTGTATCACCTTTTCTATTTTAATGTAATATAAACAATTATTCTGGTGTTCCTTACTTACATGATGGAAATCTCCATATAATTCCTTACGTTTCTTTATTTCCTCACATTCTTTTGACTGTGCAACATAATAAAAACCTTTACCAGCAGGATCCCATTTGAATGTACTAATTCCTTCCTTCTCATCAGTAATTTGAACCTCGCTATAACCATCTAGCGACTTAACAAATATCTGATTTTTCCCATCACCAACTGGACTAAGATATGCGATACACTTAGCATCTGGAGACCATAATGGGTGTGTACTATCTATATCCCCATTTGATAATGGGTAACTCTGCTTCTTATCTTTTTCATATATCCATACATGATTCCTATATGTATTGTCTTTCCAATCAGCCGTCTTCTTTACAAATGCTACGTTTTTACCATCATCACTTATGTTTGTACTTGATAAGGTTGGTAATGAAATAATCTCTTCTATACTTAGATATGTTTTTTTAATCGTTTTCATCAATATCCCCCCTGAAATGTCCATAAATCTCTCGTCTCTTTTTGTCGTAATCAAAGAAATTGTTCATGAATACTTAAAATAATAATGGAAGATTCAGATAAATAAAAGTGAATTCGATAAGGTAAAACTTTAATCTATAGGGTTCTATCCACTTACCAAGTCTAGATGTTATTTTTCGACACAAAAACACCCCTTTAGATAAAATATCTAAAGGGGTGCAAATTTGTAAATTTATTTTAAAACTACAACTATATTTATTAACCTACCAATCTCCTACTCAACAGTAACAGACTTAGCTAAGTTACGTGGCTTATCAACGTCACACTCGCGGTGAAGTGCTGCGTAGTATGAAATAAGTTGTAATGGAATAACTGCTACTAGCGGTGCTAGTGCTTCGTGTACAGCTGGTAATACAAAGCTGTCTCCTTCCATTTCTAAGCCTTTCATTGAGATGATACATGGGTTAGCTCCGCGTGCTACTACCTCTTTCACGTTGCCGCGAATTCCAAGGTTTACGTGCTCTTGTGTAGCAAGTGCGATAACTGGTGTACCATTTTCGATTAAAGCGATTGTACCGTGTTTTAACTCTCCTCCAGCGAATCCTTCTGCTTGGATGTAAGAGATTTCTTTTAGTTTTAACGCACCTTCTAATCCTACGTAGAAGTCTACGCTACGTCCGATGAAGAAACAGTTACGCGTTGTCGCTAAAAATTGTTTTGCTAATGCGTCCATTTCTTCTTTTTGATCACAAAGTTCTATCATTGCATTTGCTACAAGTCCTAGTTCGTGTGTTAAATCGAAATCAAGAACTTCACCTTTTGCTTTAGCAATATCAGCTGCTAAAATTGAAAGTACTGCAAGCTGTGCTGTGTAAGCTTTCGTTGATGCAACTGCAATTTCTGGTCCAGCGTATAACGGAAGTGTATAATCCGCTTCACGAGAAAGCGTAGAACCAGGTACGTTTGTAATCGTTAATGCTTTATGACCCATTTCATTCGTTTGTACAAGTACTGCACGGCTATCAGCTGTTTCACCACTTTGTGAAATGTAAATGAAGAATGGTCTTTCTGTTAATAATGGCATGTTATAAGAGAATTCACTTGCTACATGCACTTCAACTGGCATTTTTGCAAACTTCTCGATAAATTGTTTTCCAACAAGACCTGCATGATAGCTCGTTCCACATGCAATGATGTAAATACGATCGCTATCTAAAATCGCATTGCGAATGTCTTGATTTAATTCAATCTCGCCATTTTCATCTTGATACTTTTGAATTATATTACGGATTACAAGTGGTTGCTCATCGATTTCTTTAAGCATGAAATGAGGGTATGTTCCTTTTTCAATATCACTTGCATCTAATTCCGCTGTAAACGGTGCACGTTCAATCGTTTCACCTTGTAAATTTTTAATTGTAATACTTTCTTTCGTTACGATTACGATTTCTTTATCCATTAACTCAATAAATTGATCTGTAACTTGTAACATCGCCATAGCGTCGCTCGCCACAACATTAAAGTTGTCACCAACACCTACTAATAGCGGGCTTTTGTTTTTAGCAACATAAATCATGTTTGGATTTTCAGCATCAAGTAATCCGATTGCATAAGAGCCATGTAAAAGAGATAGCGTATTACGGAACGCTTCTTCTACACTTAATCCTGTGCTCACTTGTTGTTCCATAAGCTGTACGATAATCTCTGTATCTGTTTCACTTACGAACGTTACATCTTGTAAATATTCCTTTTTCACTAATTCATAGTTTTCAATTACACCGTTATGAACTAGTGTAAAGCGTTTTGATGTACTTTGATGCGGATGCGCGTTTACTTTACTTGGAACACCGTGTGTAGCCCAGCGTGTGTGTCCGATACCTACGCTTGCTGCTACGTTCTCATCTACGATTTCACGAAGTTTTGCGATACGGCCTTTTTCTTTGTATACAACAACACCGTTCTCTGCTTGTACTGCAATACCTGCTGAATCATATCCACGATATTCTAGCTTTTCTAAACCTTTTAATAAAATTTCCTTTGCATCTTGCTCTCCAATAAATCCTACGATTCCACACATGTTTAGTCGCCGTTACAAATGCTTACACTGCTCTGCGAACATGTAACGACATAGTCCGATACCATTTTTATTTATACTAAAAAAACGGATTACATATTGCTAGCCCTGTAAGCTTGTAACGGCTTTCACCTTCCTCTCGATTGGGTTTAAGTCCGTATATACTTATACAGCTAGTTTTCATCCATTCCTCTTCTCTCATCACACTTTCACCTTTGTCCACTAAGTCACCTTAATGATTTAAGTAAAAGTTTGCGGTTGTGATGAACAACCGGGAGTCATCCGCCGAAATCTCGATAAACCCCACCTCGTCAACTACACTATTTGTAGTTCTGGCGCTTTTATAATTTACAATATTTCCTTTGAGAAAAAGAACAAGACCATCTTATAACAAACATGGATAAACCGTCAATGAAATTTTTTTCATCGTCTATAAAACATATGAAAAAGGAGCACTTTTTGTGCTCCTTTTTCATATAAATTCAGCTAATTACTCAGCGCCAACTTCGGCTTTCACAACTTCTACAATGCGATGTACATATGCATCACAAACTTCTTGTGTTGGTGCTTCTGCCATTACACGAATAAGTGGCTCTGTTCCAGATGGACGAACAAGAATACGGCCATCACCGTTCATTTCTTCCTCTACAACACGAATAATTTCTTTAATTTTTTCATTTTCTAATGCTAATTTTTTATCTGTTACACGAACGTTTACTAGCAATTGTGGGAATTTCGTCATTTCTCCTGCAAGCTCAGATAATGGTTTTTTCGTCATTTTCATGATGTTTACAAGTTGAAGTGCACTTAACATTCCGTCACCAGTTGTAATGTAATCAAGTAAGATAATATGGCCTGATTGTTCTCCACCTAAGTTGTAACCACCGCGTTTCATCTCTTCCATTACATAGCGGTCACCAACTGCTGTTTTATCACTTGTAATATTGTTTGCTTCAAGTGCTTTGTAGAAACCTAGGTTACTCATAACAGTTGAAACAACTGTATTATGTTTTAATTGACCAGTTTCTTTCATGTACTTCGCACAAATAAACATAATTTGATCACCGTCAACGATGTTTCCTTTTTCGTCTACAGCAATTAAACGATCGCCATCGCCATCAAAAGCAAGTCCGATATCCGCACCTTTTTCTTTTACCAATTCAGCTAAGCCTTCTGGATGTGTAGATCCTACACCCTCGTTAATATTCATACCGTTTGGAGAAGTTCCCATTGTTGAAATATCAGCTTCTAGGTCTGCAAATAAGTATGGAGCTAGAGAAGAAGTTGCACCATGTGCACAATCTAAAGCGATATGTAGGCCAGAGAAATCTTCTTCAACAGTTTGTTTAATGTACTGTAAATATTTTTGTCCACCTTCAAAGTAATCACTCACTTGTCCAAGATTAGTACCTGTCGGACGTGGTAGTTCATCAACTTCTTTGTCTAATAAAGCTTCAATCTCAGCTTCTTGCTCATCTGTTAATTTAAAGCCGTCTGAACCAAAGAATTTAATACCGTTATCTTGTACTGGATTATGAGATGCAGAAATCATAACACCTGCTTGTGCATCTAGTGCTTTTGTTAAATAAGCAACACCCGGTGTAGAAATAACGCCAAGGCGCATTACTTCTGCTCCAGTTGATAATAGACCTGCTACTAAAGCTCCTTCTAACATATGGCCAGATACACGTGTATCACGACCGATAATTACTTTTGGACGATCTGTATCTTTTGTTAATACATAACCACCAAAACGCCCAATTTTGAAAGCTAATTCAGGTGTTAACTCCTTATTTGCAACTCCACGTACTCCATCTGTACCAAAATATTTACCCATTATGATTCGCTCCTTTTTCTTGCTCTTTTTGATTATGGTTATCTACCGTTGGTTCTTGACTAGTTTCTTTATCTTTATCTTGATTTTGGTTTTGGTTTTGATTATTTTCCTGTTCCGTTTCTTTTTCTTGATTGGATTCAGGATTTTTTGGCTTCTCATTTTGATTTTCTTGATTGGTGTTTGAATCCGGTTGTTGACCGTTACCCTGTACTTCTTTATCTGGTTTTTCTTTCTTTACAATAGTAACTTTAGCACTTTTTTGTTTTGACTCTATTGAAATATTACCAGGTCCACTCACTTGAATAGAAATATCTTTCGTCCCTGAAGATACATTTTGCAAATTAATTACCGCTGTTATTTGGGCAGCTGTTATTTTATCTACTATACTTGCTTCTCCTGAAATATCAACACTTATCTTTCCATCTTGCGGCGAAATTAGCTGAGCCGTAACATCTTTAGAAAGTCCATTTTTTTGGATTGGGATGCCATCAATCGTTTTTGTTTTCGTTTGTTTTGTTTTTTGCACTCCCACCGAAACCTTCACTTGATTCGGTTTTGCACTGGTTACACCCTTGGGTAATAAAACAGAGGCATCGAATGTTGTAGACTCTGTCAATTGACTAAGATCTACTTCGACCCCCTCTAGCGATTGTATATTATCCAAAATATCTTTTGGACCAGCTATCGTTACTTCTCTCGGCTCGACACTGATATTTGTAACTGCCAATCCTTCTGCTAAACTCCCCTTCTTCGTATACGTTACAGGAACAGTTTTTTCAGTATTATTGGCTGTAGTTTGCGTTGCCACATTCAACGTTACACTAATTTTAGATGGACTTGTTCTTACATTTAAACGTTTTCCTTCTTTATTGTATAATGTAACTTCGGGCGTTTTTGTAACAGTTTTATTAACACCTTTTAAATCAACATACGCTTTGGCAGATGAAATGCTTTCAATTTCTTCTTTCGTCCCAACTACCTCAACAGTATCCGGTTTAATGCTTGATTTTTCGAGAGTAGCCCCCGCTGGCATTTGATCCTCATTTGATAATTTCAAATCTACATGAACATATTTTCTCGCCTTTTCATGAAGAGTAACTTTAATTGTTGATGGCTGAACTGTTCCTTTCACATCGTCTGGAAGCCCGTTCGTTTTTAAAGAAATCTCATAAGTTCCTTTTGGACTATCTCGCAAATCAATTGGTATGTCAAATTGTTTTTTTGCTTTTGCTGTAGCAACTGATGCTTTTGGGCCTTCTAACTTCACCTTAACGCCCTCTGCTGGAATACCACTTACAATATATTTCTCCTCATCATACTTAAGATTAATCTCATAATTAGTTAATGTTTCTTTCGTATCATTTGCAAAAGGTAATATACCTGATGTCGTATTTTTCTCAGTTAACGTCGCTGACATAAAAAGCATACACGCCAATAGTAATGAGATCCCTTTTAAAAACCAATGATTCTCCATTAACTTATCCATGACGCTTTCTCCTCCAATTCCATAAAGACGAAGAAGTCGTTTTTTCGTTCCCACTAAATTCAGCTAATAACATATCCTTCAGCTGTTCTGTCTTCAAATCACGATGCAACTTACCATTTTTCGTTAAAGAAATTTGACCAGTTTCTTCAGACACAACTACTGTAATACTATCAGTAACTTCACTAACTCCCATTGCAGCACGATGTCTAGTTCCTAATTCTTTAGAAATAAACGGACTTTCTGATAATGGAAGATAGCATGCTGCTGCTTTAATTGTACTTCCTTGCATAATTACCGCTCCGTCATGAAGAGGTGTATTTGGAATAAAAATATTAATAAGTAATTCCGATGATACGTTTGCATTCAGCGGAATACCCGTTTCCACATAATCACCCATACCGGTCTCTTTTGACAAAGTAATTAATGCACCTATTCTACGTTTCCCCATATATTCGGTTGCTTTTGCTATCGCTGTTGCAACCATTTCAGGTTCATCATCCTCATGCGGTCCAACACGCGAAAATAAACTCCCGCGCCCTAGCTGCTCAAGTGCTCTTCGCAATTCTGGCTGAAAGATAATAATAACGGCTAAAAATCCCCATGTTAATACTTGTTCAGTTAGCCAAGATAACGTATGCAATTCAAGGAAAATACTAATCATCTTAACGACAATGATAACTGTAATCCCTTTTAAAAGTTGAACAGCTTTCGTCCCTCGGATTATGAGAATCAGCTTATATATAATAAACCATACAATGGCAATATCTAATGCCGTACTAAGATATTTCAAAATGGTCGTATCTTCAAAAGGCATGCTATCCCTTCCTCCTACTTACGAGCAATTCTATCCATATATTGAAATATTGTTTTATGCTCTATCTGTATGTATTTCCAACAACTAGTTAATTATACCATACATGAAACAAACGACAATTACAAACAACCCCCTTTAGCTCAAATTGGTAAGATTTCAAACATTTTTATCTTACAGTATAATATAAATCATTATTATACGCCTATTTTCAAATAAAAAAAGCAACTTCTCAGTTGCTTTTCTTACATTTATTTTAGTTTTTCACCGAATAAAGAACCCATTAAAGCAACTGCTGTTGTTGCCGTTCTATTTCTCTCATCTAAAATCGTATTTACCTCAACAAATTCAGCAGATGTGATAATATCCGCTTCTGCTAACATTTCCATCGCCAAGTGGCTTTCACGATAAGATAAACCACCAATTACAGGCGTCCCAACACCTGGTGCATCATGAGGATCAAGACCATCTAAATCTAATGATAAGTGTACACCATCAGTATGAGATAAATATGCGATTGTTTCTTCCATAACAGCCGTCATCCCCATACGATCAATTTCATGCATTGAGAACACTTTAATACCTTCATTTCGAATGAAATCTTTTTCTCCTTCATCCAATGCACGCGCACCGATAATTACGACATTCTCTTTTTTCACCTTCGGATATGCTCCATATAAATCTACAAGTGAAGAATGTCCATAACCTAAACTTGCTGCAAGTGACATACCGTGAATATTTCCAGATGGTGAAGTTTCCTCTGTATTTAAATCACCGTGTGCATCATACCAAATAACACCTAAGTTTTTATAATGTTTTGCTACACCAGCTAATGTACCGATAGCAATACTATGGTCACCACCTAATACAAGTGGAAAACGACCTTCTTCTATAATATGATCCACCTTACTTGCTAATTCATTACATACAGTTGCAACTTGTGTAAGGTTTCTTAATTTTGTATTTTCATCTATCTCTTTTTCTCTCTCTATACATATATCTCCCATATCTTTAACGTCATATCCAATTTCTTCAATTCTTTCAATTACCCCTGCATAACGGATTGCGCTCGGTCCCATATCAACGCCACGACGCATCTGCCCTAAATCCATTGGAACTCCAATAACTGAGATTTCTTTTTTCATAGATAGTATCCCCCTTCTGTGCCTTCACTAAATATTTTAAATCTTTTATATAGTCTGACTCAACTCGACATTTTTCTGTATGGATATACAAATTATTCACTTATATTCACGTTGAAAATCAAATTTCAAGACTATTCTATGTATAAAGTTAACTTAATGAAACAATCACAATCACTATTATTAAATAATAATAAAAAAACACCCCTACATTTAGAAGTGTTTTTCTGACGCTATTTTCCATACTGTTGCAATATTCTTCGTTGTCATTTCAATATTTTCTTCTGCTACTCTATATGCTTCTTCTAGTGTCATCGGTCTCGTTGTAATACTAAATACCGCATCTATTCCTTTCTCGTACACGGCTGAATAATCAGATGATACAGACCCTCCAATAGCAATTACAGGCACAGAAAAACGTTTCGCACGCCCCGCAACACCAACAGGAGCCTTCCCATATGCAGTTTGTTCATCTATTCTACCTTCACCAGTTATAATGAGATCTGCATCTTCTATATGTTTATCGAAATTTGTATAATCCAATACAATTTCAATGCCCTTTCGCAAGTCTCCCTTTAGCACTGAAATAACAGCCGCTCCCATTCCTCCTGCTGCCCCTGCACCAGGTATTTCAGATACATCAGAAGATACATATCTTTTAAGAATATTCGCATAATGTTTTAAATTCTCATCTAGCTCTTTCATCATCTCTACATTCGCACCCTTTTGTCTCCCAAATACGAAAGATGCTCCCTGCATTCCGACTAATGGATTATCCACATCACATGCCGCTTCTATCTTTACCCCCTTTAAGCGTGGATCCATTTGTGAAAAATCAATAGCAACAATCGAATGTAACGTACCTCCAGATGGATCTATTACTTCACCCTTATCATTTATAAATCTTACTCCTAAAGCTGCTAACATGCCTGCCCCACCATCATTTGTAGCACTTCCTCCAAGTCCTAAAATTATGTACTCCGCCCCTTGATTTAGCGCATGTAATATAAGTTCTCCTGTTCCTTTTGTCGTTGTAATAAGTGGGTTTCGCTTTTCAACTGGAACGTGCTGTAATCCTGATGCTGCTGCCATTTCAATAAACGCTGTCTTTTTATCTTTAGACACGCCATAAAAAGCTTGCACACTTTCTCTAAGCGGTCCTGTCACACTAATTGATATAATTCTCCCCCCTGTAGCATCAACAAGCGATTCAACCGTCCCTTCTCCTCCATCTCCAATTGGTATTTTCACATACTTTGCATTAGGAAAAATTGCTCTAAAACCTCTTTCAATAGCTTCACATACTTCTATAGCTTTTAGGCTTTCTTTATATGAATCAGATGCAATAACAACTTTCACAATTATCCCCCATCCCTTATTTTTACGTTTTCTTCATTTTAAACGATAAATATAAAAGTTGTCTTTTTAAACACAAAAAAGCTTACATCATATGATGTAAGCTTTTTCTATTTAGATGGAGCCTAGCGGGATCGAACCGCTGACCTCCTGCGTGCAAGGCAGGCGCTCTCCCAGCTGAGCTAAGGCCCCTTAGTAATAAAGCGGAAGACGGGATTCGAACCCGCGACCCCAACCTTGGCAAGGTTGTATTCTACCACTGAACTACTTCCGCGAAAATGGTGAGCCATGAAGGATTCGAACCTTCGACCCTCTGATTAAAAGTCAGATGCTCTACCAACTGAGCTAATGGCTCGTAAATGGCTGGGCTAGCTGGATTCGAACCAGCGCATGACGGAGTCAAAGT